>CALCGS010000020.1 GCA_937901165.1 uncultured Alphaproteobacteria bacterium | reverse complement strand
GTGATATCTTAAAAGTTAAATTTCAACAAGATCAACTTAATTATACTTTAAGTCAAGCAAAGTCTGGAAGAAAACAAACAGAAGAAGCAATAGAACAAGCCAAAACTTTATTGGCACAATTTGAAGCCAATAATCTTAATGCCATCAATAAATCTGCAGATGAAGTAAATGCAATGTACAGTGCAACCGTTGGTGAAAATGCCATTAAACAAGACACATCTGGTGCGGCTGCAATACTTGCAAATGTTAGCGATTTGTTATCAGGAAAAGCACAAACACAAAAATCAACAGAATTAAAATCTTTATCTGGGTTATCTATTGATTTTTCTAATAATTTTGATGATATTTTTGGAAATTCTAATAATTTATTTGATTCCACTGGCACAGACATGACAAAGTTAGAAGGTGAAGAACTTTATAATACTGCAAAAAAACAATGTTTGGCGGTAATTGGTGATTCTTGTGAAAATGATGCAAATTTGAATATGTCACAAAGTGCATATTCTGTGATGATTACCCAAGATTGTAATTTGTATCAAAAGAAAATTGACGCTTCTGTGGAACAAGTGAAAGAAACCGTCCGAACCGCTGAAAAATACCTGCGCGAGGCACGTTTGGAAGATTTTCGTTCACACAATTCTGCCGATGTTAACGAATGTTTGGACAAGGTTGAAACCGCATTATTACAACCAACCGCATGCGGTCAAGATTATGTAAAATGTTTAGATTATACTGGTGCTTATATAAACACAACAACCGGCGAACCAATTTATTCCCCAAGGTTCTTTATGTTAAATGAAATTATTAACTTGGAAAATAATAATTCTGACGTATTGGGGATAAATCCTAATTTTGATTTATTTTTAGATGCAAAAAAGATTTATGCGGAATCTGCACTAGATTCTTGTCGTGGTATCGCAGATACGGTTTGGTATGAATTTAAACGAAACGCACTTATTAAAATAGCACAGGCGCAAGATGAAAAAATACAAGAAGTAAAAGATTCTTGTATAGAAAAAATGAAGGAATGTTATGATACTCAATCTGGTGCATTAAAGGGTTTTGATGATACAACCGCCCAGGCGGCTGGGGCGCTTGTTGCGTATGCTGCCAAGGATATGTGCGTTGATTATGTGACAACATGTGCGGCATTATATTCAAAAAAAGACTCTACACAGTGTGTAATAGACAAATTCGGCAAAGTTAGCAACGCTGGGGAATGCGGTTTGGCTTCTTTGTTAAATTTTGTAGATACAGTCGATAGTGTGCGTGTTGCCGAAGGATGCGAAACAGGACTACAAAATTACATCAACGAATTATGTGGTGATTCTGATTCAAATGGCGAACCATGGCGTTGCAGATTAAAGAATTTTGGTGTTTTTGAGAACGCTGCTAATTCTAGTAGTATTTCCAGTCTTGTAAAAAACTGGGCGGTTCAAAATTGTAAAAAACCGGATACAAACAGTAATACATATGACGACGCATTGGATGCGAATACAAAAGCAAAAGTTCGCAACATTGTTGATAATTTAGAAGAAGATTTAAGCGAATTGTTATCAGATAAATGTTATGAAATTGGCGGTTTTTGGATTTCACGCAATACGAATACAACTGATATATCTAATGAAAAATTATCAACCAATTTTTATGGGCAATATTTTGGTGGACGCAGTCCTATCATTAACACAACAGTTCAATCAAACACAATGTCAAACGTTCAATTTGTTGACAATGTGACTGATTTGGGGGTTTGTATTGAAAATTCTGATAAAATTGCATGTTTAAGTTGGAATTCTGATGATACAGAATACGCAACATGGGATGATACAACCCAAAAATGTAATTTAACAGAAGAATGGTATCGTGATAGATGTTCAGAACAAGGTGGTATTTATTCCACGCCAAATTGTTATAAATTTAACGACTAATTAAAAAACAGGCAAAATTATTGGCCTGTTTTTTTTGATTCATAAACGAATACTAATTTTATTTCTTTGTTATCACCACTTTATCACCATTATAAAGAGCATCCATTATTTCCATAATATATTTACGTTGTTCATCTGATTGTAAGTGCCAATATTTATGAACCAATTCCAAACTTTCATTTTTACCCATTGGGTCATCCATTTGCATATCAGATACACGCATTGATTTTGTAGTTTTTGTTTCGTCCGGCAAATTTCCCGGCAATCCGCAAAAAAAGAATGATACAGGGGTACTCATTGCCACACCAACTTCAAATAATCGCGATGCAGATATTCTATTATTTGCACTTTCATATTTTTGTATCTGTTGAAAAGTCACACCACACACATTTGCCAAATCTTTTTGAGACATTCCTAAAATAAGACGACGTAATTGCATACGACGACCAATATGTTCATCTATATTGCTTGGTTTATATGGCTTTCCACTCATTTTTTCTTCCTTTTATTTTAAGAACATCATCCTAATTTAATTTTATACAATTTTTCTGTTTGTTTTGCAATTAAAAATACGTATAATTATGTTTGTAAGTTTTTATTTCAGGAGAAAACATAATGACAAAACCTATTGTACTGTGTATTTTAGATGGGGTTGGTATAAATCCAGAACGTGAACATAATGCGGTTGCTTTGGCAAAAATGCCATTTTTTAATTCTTTGTTGGCAAATTATCCCCATTCGTCTTTGCGTGCAGACGGCGAATTTGTTGGTTTACCGGCGGGACTGATGGGCAATTCAGAGGTTGGACATATTACTATTGGTTCTGGGCGTGTGGTACGTCAATACCTGTTACGTTTTCAACAAGAAAATTGGGATAATAACACAAAATTACAGAATTTTATATCATCTGTACGCGAAACAGATGGAATTGTACATTTTGCTGGGCTTATGTCATCGGGCTGTGTGCATTCTAGTATAGAAGATGAATTGGTTATCATAAAATATATTTTGGATGCGGGTTTGCGTGTCTGTATTCATTTTGTTGCAGATGGACGCGATGTACCGCCACAATCTGCATTAGAATTTATTGATTTGATTGAAAATCGTTTGGCAAAATATTTTGCAGATTCACGTGTGTTTTGGGGAACTTTGTCTGGACGGTATTACACAATGGACCGCAATCACAATATGGACAGAACAAAAATTGCACAGGATGCAATTGCGTATGCAAAATCTGAATTTTCTGTGCTGGATATTCGAACAGGATTAAAAAACGCGTACGCACGTGGTGAAACAGACGAATTTATTAAACCGACAATTATTTCTGGCACACCAATAACATCACGCGATGGATTTTTGTGGGGAAATTATCGGTCTGACCGATCACGCCAGATTTTACGTGCGATAGTTGATTCGAATATTGGTGTGAAAATTTTATGTTTTTCGCAATATGGGGAAGGATTGAACGAAATATGCCCTGCTTTGATTGACGATGAAATACATATAAATTCGTTGGGGGATGTTTTGGCAAAAAATAACAAGACCCAGTTGCGTATTGCAGAAACAGAAAAATATAATCATGTGACATATTTTTTTGATATGGAAAGTAATGCCGAACAAAATGGTTGTAAAAAAATTTTAATTCCATCACCCGATGTCGCGACATTTGATTTAAAACCAGAAATGTCTGCGAAAGAGATAACTGACACATTGTTGCAAGAACTGGCGAATTTTGATGTCGTAATTTTGAATTACGCCAATGGTGATATGGTCGGACACACCGGGGTTGAGTCTGCGGCAATACGTGCCATGGAATTTTTAGACACTCAATTATCACGATTGGTACCACGTGTATTAGATTTGGGTGGTGCATTGTTGATTACTGCTGACCATGGTAATTGTGAAGAAATGTGGGATACAGAAAATAATGTACCATGTACTTCGCATACAACAAATCCGGTAAATTTAATTGTTGTTGGTATGGGTGATGTTGCCGTTCGTGATGGTGGATTGTGTGATATTGCACCAACAATATTAAAATTGTTGAATATAGAACAGCCATTGGAAATGACCGGAAAAAGTTTATTAAAATAAAAAATAATTTACAAAACATAAAAAAAATTGGTGTTTTTTGAAAGGGAGAAAACACCAATTTTTTGTTTGTGGGCTTTTTTAGTTGGATGAACCCG
>CALCGS010000019.1 GCA_937901165.1 uncultured Alphaproteobacteria bacterium | reverse complement strand
CTCAGCCGTATCCACAATATCCATTCCAAGTTCAGTGAAGGGTATCGGAGATTACGCCTTTGCGCAGTGTGATGCCAAAGATGTCTACACATATACCATAGAGCCGACAAAGATCAGTGAGTTTACATTCAAGACCTTCAAGACAGCTAATCTCCATGTGCCAAGAGCGGCATATTACAACTATTACTGGGCAGAAGTATGGAATAAGTTCCAGAAGATTATTGTGGAAGATGGAGTAGAGTATGAAGATTTCTACCTCAATAACGATTATACCGTAGACGAGAATACCGGTACGGTGGGAGGAACACCAAATGTGGATATGGGCAACGAGTCGGGCTGGATAGTAGAGACAGGCGACCAGCAGCAGACAGATACCATCTTTGTGAATGTGGACGGCAATAATTCAAGTTCCATTATCACAGGAGACGAAAACCTACACGCAAATACAGTAGACGTTATTATCAAGCTGACCCTAGGCGAGTGGCAATTCTTCTGCTTCCCTTACGATATTGATATCGCCGACCAAATAAAGTACGATGGCTCTCTCGCTATCTATGAGTACGATGGCCTTATCCGCTCTCAGCAAGGTAACAACGGCTGGAAGAGAGTGAAGAACGGAAAAATACATAAGCACAAAGGCTACATCATACAAGGCAGCAAGACAGCAGATATGCACGTATTGTATAACGACGTAACATTTGCCGAGAACAACGAGAATATCGCCCTCGACTTCTACGGCGGCAATACACCAGTAGATGACGGCTGGAACCTGATAGGCAACCCATACCTCAGCTACTACAGCATCAAAGACCTCGACTTCGACTGCCCGATAATGATATGGGACAAGAAAAACAAGACCTACCGCACCTTGCGCGGACAAGATGACGACTACCGTCTGGCTCCATTCGAAGGCTTCTTCGTTCAGGCGCCAAAATCAGGTATGCACGTAGGCTTTATGAAAGATTTCCGTCAGACATTCCAGAATACCAACGGCACAGGCACAAATAAATCGGCTATGCTCGACGTCCCTTCTGATCGTAAACTCATCAACCTTTCTTTCTCAGATGGTACTCTCACTGATAGAACTCGCATAGTATTCAACGAAAACGCAAATAGCGGATACGAACTGGGAACGGATATGGTCAAGACAATGAGCCAAGACCCTTCTTCTCCTCAGGTTTATTCTGTTAATGACGATATTTTATACTCTATCAACGAGCGCCCACTTGGCGACTCACGAGTAGACCTTGGCGTCAAGGTAGCTAAGCAAGGAACATACACATTCTCAGCAGAGAGAGCAGACGGTCCAGCTATCCTTACAGACAATGCTACAGGAGCGACAGTCGACCTATCAGGGCGCAGCTATGAGGTTACCCTCGAATCAGGTACATATAACGACAGATTTACCCTCAATAAGAGTGGCTTAGCTACCGAAATCGAGAATATCTCTTCTTTGAATATCAACCAAAACGAAATCGTAGATGTATACGATATCGCAGGTCACCTCTTGAAGAGAAATGTAACAGTTGCCGAAGTTAAGAAAGCCGAAAAGGGTGTATATATCCTTAAGGGAACATCATCAACATATAAAGTAGCTGTTAAGTAGGTCCCTCAACGATTACACGTAGCATGAAATTTAGACTTTCTTTATTTTTAGCAACTGTTTTGGTAATTGCTGTGTTGTTGTTATTGCGGATTCCGTATGCGACATACAATAATAGTGCACAATATATTACTTACTTTTTAACACCTGTGACCGTTTGTTTCGCAGTTCCAATGTATCGACAATTACCAATATTGAAAAAAAATATGTTGCCAATTATTATATCTATACTAATTGGGGTTGTCGCATCTGTGTTTGCTGTCTGTATTATTTGTATTTTGTTTGGATTAGGTGATATTATTGCAAAATCTTTGGTTTCTATATCTGTGACAACAGCATTGGCAATTGGAATTACACAGAAGTTGGGTGGCGTTGTCGCATTGACAGTATCTGCGGTTATTGTGACCGGAATTTTAGGGGCTTCTGTTAGTGATGCGATTTGTAAAATGTTGAAATTAAAAAATCCAATTTCCAAAGGTATTGCCATAGGAAATGCTTCGCATGCCGCTGGAACAGTTAAAGCAATGGAAATGGGAAAGATAGAAGGTTCTATGAGTAGTTTGGCCATTGTTATATCTGGATTATTGACCGCTGTTGTTGCACCGTTTGCCGTATGGTTATTTTTTGCATAAATTTAAATGTAAAAATCCCCAAATTGGGGATTTGTTTTTAGACATGAATTTTTTATTTTTTAACGTTTATTTGGATTGTCTATCAAATCCCAAACCAACCAAATCAATGCAGAAATTCCAACTATTGAATATACTATATTGCTGGCCAATGTTGCAGGTCCAAAAACCCATGCAACCAAATCAAAACCAAACATACCTATTAGTCCCCAATTCAAGGCGCCAATAAATGTTAAAGGTTTACAAACGTAATTTAATAATCCTCTCATAAATTTCTCCTTTTAGAGTTTGTTCGTCTTTCCTTTCAAGACAATTATATTATACATTTTTTGGTGTATTAAGCAATCATAATAACGCATTTGGGAATACGTTCTTACACAAACAAAACATAGGATTTTATTACTATACCCCGGAACAATTTGCCAAAGAATCCAGAATATTATTTTATCAATTCAAAAATCGCATAATTCGCCATTTCTAAACCAAATACGCCTGTTACGGTTATCATAGACCCCAATGTTTTTGTGTCTGAATTTAATCTGATTGGTGATTGTGTTGAAAATACAACAGGAAAATCAGGCAAATCTAAATCTTTTATCAAATGCCGAATTTTTGATGCCAAAGGACAAACACTGGTTTTTGATATTTTACTAACTTTTATTTGTGATATATCTGTTTTTTGTGCCGCCCCCATAGAAGATATAAACGGTATATTGTGTTCATGACAAAAATTATAAATTGCTATTTTTGATTGTACACTATCTATGGCATCAATTACAAAATCTGGTCTGAAATCAATTTGTGTATTTTTATCAAAAAATATGTTTAATGTATCCACATTTATTTCAGGATTGATGTCAAAAACCCTTTGTTTTGCAACATCTGTTTTGTGCATATCAATTGTTGAATTTAAGGCAAAAATTTGACGATTTATATTTGTGGTTTCTATCTTGTCAAAATCAACCAAAATTAAATGCCCAATACCAGAACGCGACAAAGCCTCTATAGCAAAAGAGCCAACAGCACCACACCCAAACACCATTACTGTTGATTTTTGTAATTTTTCAATCGCCCTATTCCCAAGCAACGAACGAATTCTGTGTAATTTATCCATTATCAAGAACCTTTATAGAATTTGCGTATATGATATCACACATTTTTTCATTGGCTATATTTTTTATTTCAGAAATTTTTTCAACTATTTTAGGTATATTTTCAAAATCTATCCCATCACTTTCAACAAGTATTTTATCCATAGGCACTTTTTTCACAGATTCTATAATTTTGTATCTGGAATCATCAAGAATAAATTTAGAATATGAAAAATAAACATTTGATAATTTTAATACGATATCAGAATTTGAATTAAACGAATGAAGTATTATTTTTTGGGGCAATTCTTGTTTATGTGTTTTGAATATGTTTAACAATAAATCCCATGCACCAACACAATGTATTTGTAAAACACGTTTGTATTTAGATGCCAAACCTATTTGTTTTATAAAAATGTCTGTTTGTAATTCAATATCTGGATAATTTTTATCCAAACCAATTTCGCCAATCATTATGTTGGGATTTTTTTGCACAAGCTTTTCCAATTTTTCATACCAATTAAAATCAACAGATGTCGCCACCCAAGGATGTACACCAATCGCCCCATAAACATAATCATATTTTTTTGTGTATTCTATTATATTCAACCAATCGGATACATTTGCAGAATTACAAATATATTTTTTTATGCCAATTGATTTACCATGTAATAAACATTTATCTATATCAGATACTTGTTGTAAATGACAATGAATATCAATGTATTTTTCCATAATTTTATCTTAAACCCCGCAAACAAAAATTTCAATATATTATTATGTATTTTACTCTTGACCTTGACACTTAAAACTTTGTACAATTTATTAAAAATAAGGAGGATTGTAATGAAAAAAATAATCTTAGGCTTCTTTGTTGCATTGGCGTTGGCTGGATGTGGCCAGGTTTATGACCATGAACCTGTTGGTATTGGTTATGACAATAATGAATTAAAATTAAGTCCCTGCGCATGTATTATGGTTTATCAAGCATAACACACTATCATATCGAGGAGAGAATATAGTTGTTTGATTTTCCAAGCGATTTTGATGTAAATGCTTTCCCCGCAGGAAAACCTGTGGTGGTTTCTCGTTTTATGGGGACGGCTTTTTTGATTGTTTGTTTGCTGACGTTATTTTTGTCAGGATTGATTATTTATGTCAACCATCAACAACAAATACACCCTTTTTTAGTTTCAGATGATTTTGTGACCGGTCGATGGGATGTTATTGGACATTCACACGAAGAAACAAATAATAATGTTGTTCAAATTTCTTCAGAACAGGTAATAAAGGAATCTGTACTTGTGAAATTTGCAAAAAATTGGTTTCGTATTTCTTATAACCAACAAGACAACCAAAACACATGGGCAATGTGTGCACCACGCGAAGACATGTGTAAAAACACGAATGTTTTTAATGTTGATTTTAAATGTGCGTTATATTGTAATTCTGGGGATGATTTGTTTGCGAAATTTACCAACGATGTATTGCCAGATTATGTTGAACGTTTCCAAAATGGCGAAGCATGGCATTTGGATAACGTATTTTTAAAACCAATGGATAAAAATTTTAATAAATGGATTGTACGCGGTACTGTTATACCAAGTATTGGTGAAGAATTTTTAATTATGGCATATGCTATATTTGATACAAAACCAGAAAACAAATACATTATAACTGATTTTAACGCATATAGACTATGGAATATTAAATGAAAAAAATTATTGTGTTCTTGGTTGGTTTTTTGCTTTGTGGTCTTGTTTTAGCCCAGATGTTTTTTACGGGTGCTATTTATGATGCACAAAATCAAATCAAGATAAATCCGTTTTTTTTCCAACCTGCAAATATTTCAAAAGATAGGGTTACCAATATTATTCCTGCATCTGATTTATCGCAAACGGAAATTAAAGAAAAACTTATAAAAAAGTTTATCAAAGAACTGTTTTATGTTTTGCCAGATGTTGAAAACGCAACCGCAAGAATCGAAGGAATTGACCCAGAAACTTATTTGTTAAACGAAAAAAAACCATCTTGGCTGAATTATGTTGCTATGCCGGATGTTTTAAAAATGTGGCAAGAACAAATCGCCCCAGAAATAAAAGAAATGGCAGAACAAAATATGCTTAGAACTGCGATTGTAAAATCAATCCAAACCGAAAGTACTGGTTTATTACGCGTGAACTACGAATTAAGAACATGGCAGGCAGCAAATGATATGCAAACAAAACCTTATGTTGAAACAAAAGAATTATTGATGTATATTGGTGATGAAAATGTTAGTATTAGCACAATCGAAACACAAAATGCTTTGATTTGGTTGGAAAATGGAAACGATGCCGCAAGGGTTTTTGATGGTTTTGTTGTAAAATCGTTAGAATTATTGGGAAATTAAAATGTTAAAAAAAATTTTATTCTTTTCGATTTCTGTTTTGTTCTGTTGTAATTATGTTTACGCAGATGACGAATATTATGATGAATTTTATGATGAATCTAGTGTAGAATATAGTGATGATAATGTTATTATTCCCCAAGATAGAGGATTAAATGACGGGGCTGATTTGTTGAACGTTGCTGATTTTGATATCGCGGGTGTAATGTTAGGAATGCAATTCGAAGATGTTTATCATTTGTTTTCTGATGGCGGATTATATACACCACGTAAAAAAAATAGTGTAATATATTCTATCCCAGACCAATGGCGTTATAATTTGGATTATGAATGTCGTCAACAGGGAACTATTATACCGGCTGATTTGGAAAAATGTGTTAAATCTTTGGCAAAAAATCGTGGATTGTTATATGCCGCAGAATATCATTTAGTTCGTGAATCAACAAACGAAACAATTGATGTGTTTTTTACAAGCAACGCATCTGATAACAAAGTTTATAAAATAATTTACAAAAATGATACAAATGAACAAGAAGGTGAAGGCGAAAAGTTTGCAGACCAACGAAAAAAAAGACTGAAAAATTTTTGGAAAAATGTCATTGATAAATACGGGGCACCAAATTCCGGCGATGATGTTTGGATTTCTGATACAAATGGTTCCGAACCATTTATGATGATATGGCCTGGACAATTAGAACTGGTAAACAATGGGTTAAAAAATAGAGATAGCGTGACATCTGTTACCCAATCCACAGAATATTTTAAAATGAAACCATACGCTTTTTAATGAATACTTATTATTATGGAATCTTTGCAGAATGGTACGCACGATGTTTTTTAAGACTGCGTGGGCTGAAAATATTAAAAAGTAGATACATAACTGGAAAAAACACAAATCGGGCTGAAATTGACATTATCGCAAAGCAAAAAGACTGTATTGTTTTTATAGAAGTAAAAGCACGTCCGGATTTAAATACGGCATGGGGGGCAATTACAAATGCCCAAGCCACCCGATTACGCAGAGCAGCCGAAACCTTTTTAATACAAAACAAAATAAAAACAAATGCCAGATTTGATGTCATTGCAGTTTGTAAGGGACGTATTTATTGGGAAAAAAATGTTTTATAAAACTTTATAGTTTTATATATATGTAAAAATAAAATTGACTTTGTAATATGGTTATGATTTAATTTTTTTAACGGCAAATATTTTGTCGTTGGGTCTTACTAACCCATTAGTGTTGATGTCAGAGATGACAATAAAAATCTCCAACCACGTTGGTTGGAGTGTGTGAATATGCTGAATAAACACGACAATTTTCAACACATTGTTAGTAAGCTCCAACCACCTTTATTTAATTGGTGGTTTTATTGTATTAAAAAGGTTGAAAATTATGGCATTACATCACGAAGTACAACAATTTATGGATAAATACGGCATTAAACCGTATCAAATGTGTAATTGTATGTGTATGACAGAACAACAATTTTATTGGTTTATGCAGGGTAAATATTCCCCAACAACATTTCAAAAAATTATGTTTATTGTAAATACTTCACATACTTTGGATTCTTTGTAAAATACTTTCTTGATTTAGGAATTGTTTCCAGTTATAATTAATGTGCTTTTTAGCATAAAAAGGAGAATATAATGAAAAAAGTATTATTGGCATTGTTTGCTGTTTTAACTTTGGCTGCATGCACAGGTTCTTATAAATCTGGCAATTGCGAATATGATTTCTTGTTACACAAAGACATTTCTATTTCTAAATTGATTGGAAATGCAACTGGTGGTTGCTAAATAAAAAAATCCCCGTTTGGGGATTTTTTTATTTGCTTACTATTACCATTGCAGAACGCAAAACAGTATCACCGAACATATACCCCGTCTGCATTTCTTGTAATATTGTATTTGATGCAGTTTTATCATCCCCAGATTCTATGACCTGAATAACATTGTGATATTGTGGATTTAATTGTTTACCCACAGATTCTATTTTCGTTATCCCAGCGTTATTAAATGCCGTTTCCATCGCCATCGACATTGATTTTATCCCAGCATCGTCAGGTGAATGTTTTAATGCGGCATCTATCGCATCCATTACAGGTAAAAAATTACGAACAATTGATATTGCGGTCGAACGCGTTGCAGATTCTATATCACGTGCCAAACGACGACGTGTGTTTTCAAGTTCTGCAACAGAACGCAAAAATTTATCATTTAATTCAGATACTTGGGCCTGTAAATCTGAAATCAAAGCATCTTGTTCTGATTGTTCGTTGGCCGGTTCAACAGATGTTTCTTTTGTATCAATTGAAACTTCTTCTATGTTTGTTGTTTGCTCTTTATCGTCCATTTTTTCACCCATTTATTTATTTTACATTGGTTATTATAGATATAAATTCGTCTTTTTTCAAGGATGCACCACCAACCAATACACCATCAACATATTTTAATGACATTATTTCCATCACATTATCTGGTTTTACACTGGCACCATATAATATATTAAAATCCTGGTATCCTAAACTTTTTACCGTTGTATGAATCAATAAATGCACCCTGGATATATCATCATAAGATGGAGTTATACCCCGACCTATTGCCCAACGCGGTTCGTACGCAATAATTATTTTTTTATCCAAACAGTCTGGTAAAGATTTACGCAAACTCTGTTCTATTATTTTTTGTGTTAAACCTTGGTCGCGTTCTTGGGCAGTTTCACCAACGCATATTATTGGTGTCAGTCCATATTTTAATGCAATATTTGCCTTGGTATAAACATCCGAATCTGATTCATTATGATATTCGCGAACCTCACTATGTCCCAAAATAACATAACGTGCGCCCGATTCATATACCATTTCCGCAGATATTTCACCAGTATATGGCCCAAATTCGTGCGTACTTATGTTTTGCGCACCCATTGAAACAATATCTGTACCAGATTGCAACATTGTATACGGCACACATAGTATCACTTGATTTTTGCTGTTTTTTTGTGTTATCGCATTTAACATTTCCAACAATAAATGCTTGTTTCCGTTCATTTTCCAATTACCAATAATATATTTCATAAATATTTCCTTTTTTTCGTTGCTTTTTCTTTCTTTATTTTGCTAGGATAACGTAAAAGGAAAAAAAATGCTAGAATATTTACGTAATGCTGCTGACAAACCGTTGGCGAAGTTTTTAATTGCTGTATTGGCTTTTTCATTTATTGGTTGGGGTGTTGCCGAATGGATTTTCGGTGGTGCGTCTGTTGATGATTCTTTGCTTCGTGTTGGGGGACAAAAAATTAGTCTGCAACAGTATAATATGCAAAAATCGCAAGAATTGGCACAAATGACACGTGATGAACAACGTGCAATTTATACTGATGATATCGCAAACACTAAATTTACAAACAAAATTATGACGACTCTTATTTCTGAAACAATGTTGGAAAAGCGTGCCGATGATTTGGGATTGGTTGTTTCTGACCATAAAATCGCACATGATATTCGTGAATTTCCACAATTTCAATCCGAAGGCAAATTTTCACAGATTTTGTTCGATAGTATGTTGAGTAATTCTGGATATAACGAGGCTCAATTTGCCGCTATGTTACGTAATCAAATTTTACGTTCTATTATTTCTGATTCTATTTCTGCACCGATACAAACACCAAAGTTTGTTGTTGATGCAATGTATAATGCCAGATATGCAAATAGGGATATAGAATATACAACTATTAAATTTAGTGATTTTAAGGTCAATAGCGCAACAGATGAGGAACTAAAAAATTATTATGCACAAAACCCTGTTGTTGTTCCAGAAAAACGCAAGGTGTCATACATTTTGGTTGGGGCAGATATGTCAAAACCTGATAGTTATGATGCAGGATATGAAATCGCTTTAAAGGTCGAAGACGATATTATTGGTGGGGAAACTTTGAACGACACTGCAAAAAAACATAACGCAAAATTTGTTGAATTAAATTCTTTTGCAAAATCTGATGAAGTAAAAGATGAAAATATTTCTGAATCTTTGATTGATAAAATTTTTGCCATGGATGAAGCAACCGAAAGCGAATTGATTGAAACAAAGCAAGGTTTCGTTTTGTTGCGTTTGGATAAAATTGAACCACAACACAATGCTGAATTTGAAACCGTAAAAGCAGATTTGGTAAAAGATTGGGAAAATACAGAAAAAAGAAAACAAGCATATGTGCACGCCAACGAAATATTGGTTAACGCAAATAACGGTGAACAGTTAGCAAATGCGACAAAAGCAACTGTATCACGTACATCAGGCGCACCAATCGATGTTTTAAACGCAACATTTAATAAACCAATTGATTCAAAAACAATCGTAGAAACAAGTGATGCGTTCTATGTTTTGAATATAAAATCTGAAAAAGTTCCAGAACAAACGCAAGATAAAATGAACAGTTTAACCGAAGAAATGCAAAATAATGTGGTAAAGAATGTACAGGAAGACTATAAAAGTTTCTTGAAAAGAATATATCCTGTAAAAATAAATGAAAAAAATTATTCAAGATTTATCGCAAAATAATTCATCCCCAGTAAAAACTGGGGATTTTTTTATTTTATTACCGCGCTTTTTATTAAAGTGACGTCTTCTTTGATTCCATCTATTTTTAATTGTAATTGACCAATCCCAGATTCCAAAATTGTTGTTCTGTTTTCCAGTGATGTTATTCTGTTTTCGGCACGCTCTATTTCACCCAATGCCGTATCTTGACGTGCGACCCAATATATCACGCCTGCAATAAAGGCGATTAAAAACCAAGCGTCACGCAAAATATCTAAAACCCCAGAAAAAGTTTGTTTCTTTGGCATTTTATTTTCCTTTATGTTGGATTTTCAGAACCACGTGATATAAAGCCGAATATTTGGTGAACCAATGCACTTTGTGCCGCGTTCCAGCGCAATTCTTCATTTGATATATTTGCACCGAAACAACGTAATATTGTGATTTTTTTTAAGTGTTCCAACACCCTTTTGCCAGATGCAGTTGAAAAAGTCCGCACATAATCTTGTTCTATATTTTTCATTTTACACACCTTTTATTATATCACACTTTCTGTTTCAACCATTTTCGCGATTGGTGCAATATATTTTAATTCTGCATCACCATGTAATGTTATTTTATCTATTGCACCACGACGCGATAGTATTTGAAGCACTCTTTCGCACATTGGACGTATAAACTAATGTAGCAAACGCCCGT
>CALCGS010000018.1 GCA_937901165.1 uncultured Alphaproteobacteria bacterium | reverse complement strand
CCATTATTAATTTTTATTATTTAATTTATTTTTATTTATTGCTGATTTAAGATTAGTTTATGTTTAATTCAGCTATGCATGGTTATGAAAATGTTGGTTCTGGAAATAGAAGTAGTGGTGATGCAAAAGGATGGGAGTGTGATGGAAGTTCTGGGTGTCCTGGTGGGCATGTTATTACCATGAATCCGGGGCACTTTTTTAAGGGGGAGGTTGTAGATAGAAAGGTTACTTATAGTTGTTACACTGGTGGTCTAGATGATCGATGGGAAATAGTGAATGATACTTGTGATGTAAGCAATGTTGTTGGAACTGACAGGGATACTTTAGATGTTGGAAAGGCGTTAAAACACGTATTTACGAAGGAAGAGTGTTCTGGCTTGGTAAAAACTGATGAAAATGCTGTTAAATATGAAGTTGTATGTCGTGAAGGTGGAAAATTAGTTTGTAAAGCGATTGAATGTAAAGCTGGATATGAAGTGGATTTGAGAACTGGTAAGTGTTTAATTAAAAATAATACACCGACGCCAAATCCAACACCGACGCCAAATCCAACACCGACACCAAATCCGACACCGACACCAAATCCGACACCAAAGCCATCATCATCGTGTAAATCCGGATGTGCAAAGATGAGTGGTGATACAAAGGCAGAATGTGAGGCTTGTTGTAAAGTTCCAAGTTCTGTTGCAACATTTGATTATAATACAAATAAATGTGTTTGCGTGGATGGTGCAAAAAGTTTTGATTGGAAGTCTGCGAAGTGTGTTGCTGCCGGTGGTAATGTACCGGGTGTACCTGTACCAAATGAAAGTAAATGCGATGTTACTGTTGCGTTGGAATTGTTGACAAGTTGTGGCGATCAGGAGTTAAAAGCTTCGTTGCAGGCGCAAATTACAAGTTGTCAAAGTGGGAGTATAAGCGCAGATGTTTTGGCTAAATTTGTTGCGGATATAAAAATTAAGTGTGATGCAGCAAATAAGGAAGCAGAAGCAAAAGAATTATTAGTAAAAATAGATTCGATACATAATGAATTTGCAGGTGAAAGGTCTGTATGGAAAGATGCCGAAGGTAATTTCAATACGGCACGTTTGGTTTCTGATTCTGTGGCGGGGGTTGTGTTGGGAACCGCTGGGGCTGTTATTACAAGTAAAATTGTGAAAAAGAATCAAATAGAACAAGGATTTGAAGATTTGAAATGTGTCGTTGGGGGACAAGAAGTTGCTGGTTGGGGTGACGAATTTAATGTAGGTTTGTCCACATATTAAAAAAATCTTTAATTCGATTGTTTGCCCTTAAAAGAGATTTTAAGGGCTTTTTTATGTTTTGCTTGCTTTTTAAGGTGTTTGGAATTATATTTTATAGTATGAATATTTGGTTAAATATTTTTACCGAAATAACAACAACCCCTTGCGGGGGGTAAAATTTGTTTGCACTATTTTTGTGTGTTCGCTATACTTAAAAAATAAATAATCAAAAATTATAAAAAAAGGTGTTTTATTATGTCTTATCCTGTTGAAACTGTTCGGCATTCGTTGGCGCACGTTATGGCGGCGGCGGTTAAAAAGTTATATCCTGATGTTAAATTTGCTGGGGGGCCCGCAATTGAAAATGGATTCTATTACGATTTTGATACGGAACACAGGTTTTCCGAAGATGATTTCGCACAAATTGAAAAAGAAATGAAGGCTCTTATTAAATCTGATGGGCGATTTGAAAAACGAATCGTTTCTTTGGATGAAGCAAAACAGATTTTTGCAAATCAACCATATAAAATGGAATGGTTAAATGAATATGATGCAAATGGTCAAGAATTGTCTATTTATTCTTTCCGGGACTTTGTCGATTTGTGTCGTGGACCACACGTTGCGTCATCCAAGGATTTGCCAAAGGATGCTTTCAAAATTCGTAGTGTCGCCGGTGCTTATTGGAAGGGCGATTCAAAAAATAAAATGTTGCAACGAATTTATGTCGATGCTTTTTTAAGTGCAGATGAATTAAATGATTATCTTAAAATGATGGAAGAGGCGGCAAATCGTGATAACCGTAAATTAGGACGCGATATGGATTTGTTCCATTTTGAACCTGATTATGCACCTGGGGCGGTGTTTTGGCACGACAAGGGTTATAAAATTTATCGTAAATTGATTGATTATGTCAGAATGAGACAAGAACATGCCGGATATTTGGAAATATCAACACCATCTGTTATGGATAGAAGTTTGTGGGAACGTTCTGGACATTGGGCGAAATATGGTGAACATAATTATTCCGGAAAAACACAAGATGGTAAAACTTTCTGTGTAAAGCCTATGTCTTGCCCAGGTGGAATGTTGGTATTCGGTCAGGGGATTAAATCTTATAAAGATTTGCCTTTGTATTTGGCTGAATTTGGCAAGGTTAATAGATACGAGGCCGCAGGCGGACTGTCTGGATTGATGCGTGTGCGTGAATTTACACAAGATGATGCACATATTTTCTGTACAGAAGAACAGTTGGAGACCGAAGTTGTCAAGGTTTTGCGTTTTATTAAAGATATTTATTCAAAGTTCGGATTTGATAAAATTTCTATGAAATTGGCAACACGTAAAAATTCTGAATTCCGAATCGGGTCTGATGAAATTTGGGACAAGGCCGAAGGTGCACTTCGTCATGCGTTAGAGGCAAATGGTATAGAATTCGAAATAGCAGAAGGTGATGCCGCATTTTACGGACCAAAAATCGATAATTATTTGAAAGATTCTATCGGACGTATATGGCAGTGTGGAACGATTCAATTGGATATGAATTTACCAGAACGTTTCGATTTGTCTTATATTGGTGAAGATGGTGAAAAACATAGACCAATTATGTTGCATCGTGCAATGTTGGGGTCTATTGAAAGATTTATGGGCGTGTTGTTGGAATCAACGGCTGGCGTGTTGCCTTTGTGGTTGTCGCCAGAACCTGTGGTTGTTGTGCCTGTATCTGAAAAATATCGCGAATATGCGTTGCGTGTTGTTGATGAATTGCGTAATGTTGGTGTGTATGCACGTGCCGATTTGCGTGATGAAAAGGTCAATTACAAGGTGCGTGAATTATCTTTGAGTAAAACACCAATTATCGCGGTTGTGGGCGAAAAGGAAATGAATGATTTGTCTGTGACTTTGCGATATTTTGGTAATGAAAAACAGGATGTTTTGAAATTGTCTGAATTTGTTAAACAGATGGCAGATAATATCAAAATGCCGAAATAAATTTAATCCCAACTGGTAATCCCAGTTGGGGTTGATGAATTTAAAAGGATGGAAAGTTATGAAGAAAGTTGTTTTACTATTTTTTGCTTTGTTCGTTGTTGCGGGGTGTTGCCATTGTGAAACAGAACCATTGGTTCAAGAAAATCATAAACTGATTGTGCCGAATAATTTTGGTAATATGCCAAAATAACTTTTTGTTTTTTTCTTTTTTTATGGTATACTTTATAAGTACATATAGGAAAGGATAACACAATGAATGATGATAATAATTTAGATTTGTTGGATTTAGACGAACCTGAAAACGAGGCTTTGCCTGATGCTGTGTTTGCTGCAACACCAAAACCAAGAAAACCTTGGTTGTTGATTAGTGTGGCATTGGTCGTTATTGTGTTGGGTGTTTATATCATTATTCATATGATTAGCAGTACGCCTTCGTCTGAAATTGATATAAATTTAGATGAAAATACACCAGAAATGATAGAGGTAAATCCTGATGCCGCACAACCGGATTTGGTGGTTGAACCAAAACATGATTTTAATGTTGTTGCACAACCTGAAATGCCGACTGTTGTAAAGCCAGATGTAAAAGTGGCACAACAAAATATTCAAGTACAACAACCACAAGTACAACAACCTGTACAACAACAAGTTGTTGCAAATGAAACTACTGGTATGCCTGTGCGTGTTGTTCAAGATCGTAAGGATGTGACTTTTAATCCGGACAAGGCGACTGTCAAGACAGAACCTGTGAAAAAAACGGTTAAAAAGACAACCACAAACACAACAAAAAAATCGGCTGTAAACGGCAGTTGGTATGTGCAATTTGGGTCTTATGCCACACGTGATGCCGCCGAACGGGCAGAAAAGCAAATTCGTAAAGAGCATGCCGGATTGCTTTCTGAAAAACAGTTTGTAATTTTGGCGGCGGTTTTGAAAGATGGTAGAACAACATACAGATTACGTATCGCTTTTGCAACGTCTGGGGATGCAAACGGTTTTTGCAGAAATGCGAAGTCTGATGGATTGGATTGCTATGTCGCAAAATAAATATAGGGGTATAAAATATGAGACTCGGTTGGGCAGAAATTTTAGTTATTATTCTTTTGGTGCTTGTGTTGTTTGGGCATAACAAGATTCCGGGAATGATGAAAAATTTGGCGGATGGTATAAATATTTTTAAACGCGAATTGAAGTCTGAAAAAAAGACAAAAAATGAAAAAAATATAAAAAAACAAAAAAAATAGTTTTTTTTTGTTTTTGGTTTGTGATATAATCGCAGTAAAGAGAGGAAAAGATGAAAAAGATTTTTTGTTTGTTTGCAATAATTCTTTTGTTTAGTCCTATGGTTGCAATTGCGGCGGAAACCGCTGGAAGTGGTACCGGGGGTCAGGTTACTATTGCAACGGCTGGTTATGTTGAAACTGCAAAATCTAAGGTTCGTGATGGACAAAATGGTACAACTTATTTTGATATGTGGGTTGAATAAAAAGTTTTTGTAATAAAAAAAATTGCCAAAATTGGCAATTTTTTTTATGTAATGTTTTTTACTCACCGCGTTTTTCACTTTCTTCTTGTTCTTCGATTGTAAGTGTTGCAAGCGGACGTGCCAACATACGTGGTAAACCAATTTGTTCGCCGGATAAAATGCTGTATCCGAAGGTACCGTTTTCGATTCGTTCCAAAGCAGCGTCTATCTTTTTTAACATATTGTTATCGCGTTCAGACATACGCAAATTCATTGTAATTTCTTGTTCGAGTGTTGCTTTGTCAGAATCATCACCAACACTGCCAGCATTACTTTTTTCAGCAGAACGAACGGTGTTTAATACATCTGTGCCGTCTTGTAATAATTCGTTTTTTTGTGTGGATAATAATTGATAAAAATATGCCAAATGTTCAGGACACATATATGGTTCTGTTTTTTTGGGAACATATTTTGTTGGTAATTCTATTTTTTTGTAATCTTTCACCATTTTATTTTGCCTTTAATTCTTTAATCCATTCTATGACGGTTTCTTCGTCCATTAAACCTGTACGTGATTCGACTAGTTTGCCATCGCGAAACGCAAGAATAGCAGGAATACTGCGTATGCCAAATTTTACAGGGGTTTCACGATTGGATTCGTCAACTTCAAATTTTATAAATTTTACGTCAGGAACTTTTTCCGATACAGATTCAAAAATAGGACCAAACATACGACATGGACCACACCAAGTTGCCCAGAAATCAACCAATGTTAAACCATTATCAATCATTGTGTTAAAATTAGAATCATTTGCATGACTAATTGACATTGCTTTTCTCCTTCGTTGAAAGTTGATATTTGATTTGAGTGTATTATAATTCATATAAAAAGCAAGTAAAAAGCAAGGATTTGATAAATGAATAATTTCATATATTTAGATGCTGCGGCTAGTTTTTTGAAAAATCAGTCTGTTATAAATGCAGAAATGGATTTTTTAACAAACCATTATGCTAATGCTGGACGTGGGGTATGCGATAGGGCGGCTTGTGTTGATGATTTGATTATGCAGACAAGGAATAAAGTTGCAAATTTTATAAACGCAAAACCAGAACAGGTTGTGTTTACAAGTGGGGCAACAGATGGTTTGAATCGTGTCGTTTATATCGTGGAAAATATTTTGGCAGATAAAAAGGTTTCTGTCGCGGTATCTGATATTGATCATCATAGTGCAAGAATGCCTTGGGAACATTTTGTTTATAAAAATGGTGGAAAGATAGTTTTGTGTCCTTTGACAAAAGATTTTGATATTGATTATCATGAAATTCCCATGTCTGATGTTTTGGTTATAACAGCAATGTCAAATGTATTGGGGCGTGCACAAAATGTTCAAGAAATTATAAAGTCTGCACGTGAAAAAAATCCAAATGTTATAACTGTTGTTGATGCAACACAGTATGTTGTTCATTGTGAAATAGATGTTAAAAAATTTGATTGTGATTTTTTGGTGTTTTCTGGACATAAAATTGGTGCTGATACCGGGGTGGGAATTTTGTATGTAAAAAATCCTGATGTGGTTTATCCTGATAAGTTTGGCGGTGGTATGATTGCAAGATTAAATTCTGGGGTACAAGATTGGCATTTCGAACCACAGCCATATAAATTTGAGGCAGGAACTTTACCGTTGACGCAAATTGTTGGGTTGGGGGTTGCAGTTGATACATTGGTACAAAAAAGACCCGATTTGGGACTTGTAAAATTGGCGTATGACGAACTGAGTAAAATTGATGAAGTTAAAATATTTACTCAATCAAACGATGCAATATTAAGTTTTATTGTTTCAAATATGAAAGTTATTGATTTTGGTGTGCTTGTTGGGGCAAATAATATTTGTTTAAGGGTCGGTAATATGTGTGCATCTTGGATTCATAATAAGTTAGGAATAGATGGCAGTGTGCGCGTGTCGGTTGGGCCTTGGAATAATGAAGACGATATAAAACAATTAGTGGCAGTTGTTAAAAATTTGGTGAAAAAAAATGATAGACATTAAAAATTCTATTATAGAAGAATTAAAAAAAATTTATGACCCAGAAATACCTGTAAATATTTGGGATATGGGATTGATTTATGGTATTGATGTTCAAGATAAAATGGTAAATATAAAAATGACTTTTACTAGTCCGACTTGTCCAATGATGGAAGAATTGTTAGAACAAGTTAAAAATTCTGTTCAGCAGGTTGTACAGGATAAAAATGTTAATGTGGAACTTGTTTGGGAACCTGCATGGAATTTGTCAAAAATGTCTGATGCTGCAAAGTTAGAATTAGATTTGACGAATCAGGGGTGGTAAGTTATGAAATATGCAGAGATAAAAAATATTTTAAATTCTATTGATAGCCCAGTGGAAAAATTAGAAATGCTGATGGATTTCGGTAAAGAGTTAAGTGTCGTTCCAACAGATGCAGTTTGTACGGATATATTGGGGTGTTCTTCGATGGTACAAATTTGTAGAAAAGATAATCATTTTTATGCAAAGGCCGATTCGGATATTGTTAAAGGTATTGTTGCTGTATTAATTTCTATGGTTGATGGTAAAACCCCACAAGAAATAAAAAATATGGATTTACAAGCAGAATTTGATAGTTTAAATCTTAAATTAGGAATCGCAAGGATAGGTGGATTAAATTCTATGATTCTTTTTTTGAAAAATTTGTGATATTATAATGTTGTTGAAATACGGATGTAGATATGAATGATGAAGATAAAAATCTTGATAATAAAAGTGTCTTATTAACATTAATTATCCGTGTATTATTATTTAAGCAAGAATTAGATACATATTTTTTCACTGATAAATTAAGATGCTTAAAATTTCAATTAAATAATATTTCTGAAATTATGAACAACTTAAAAACTTTTAACCCAAATACACAAGCAGTAGCTTTTGCTACTAAGAAGAAAATTAAGGTAACACTTGAGGATATTGCTGAACGATTAGATCGAATTGAACACCGAAGGTTCTGCCAATGGAATAGGGTGCAGGAACACCAGTTCCGCCAATGCAAACCTGATCCAGAACCAAAGGTTGATCGGCCAGAATAAGAGCACACGAAAAAGTAGTGCCCGACACAAGTCGAGTATTCTCGGAACGGAGCACCTCGAATTTGAAATCGCCACGATAAAGG
>CALCGS010000017.1 GCA_937901165.1 uncultured Alphaproteobacteria bacterium | reverse complement strand
GGAACAACCTTGGATACAATACCCTTGTTTCCATGACGTCCAGCCATTTTATCACCAGGCTGTAATTTCATTTTGTGTGCGATATAAACCTTTACTTCTTTTAACACCCCAGCACTTAATGAATTCGTTTCTGTCACTTTTGCCTTTTCAGCATCAACCCTTTCTTTTATTGCCTTGATTGTCAATTCGTGTTGTTCACGCAACACATCAATTTTTTCCTGCAATTCTTTGTTCTTTACAACCAACTTTTTAATATCAGAAGATTTTATACCTTCGAATGCTTCGGCTGTAAGTTTTTTACCAATGAAAGGTTTTAAAGAACCCGCACCAGATTCAATGACTTCATTTTTAGTGATTTGGAAAACTTGATCAGCAAATTCTTTTTCACGGATAGAAATTTCTTCGTTCATATCCTTTTCGATTTTTGCGATTTTTTCCAATTCAATCAATTGTGTACGCTCGTCTTTTTTAACACCATGACGTGTCAAAATATTAACCCCGATAACCGTACCTTCTTCATTTGGTCCAACACGCAAAGATGTGTCTTTGACATTCAATGCCTTTTCACCAAATATATTGCGAAGCAATGCTTCTTCGGGTGTCAACAAAGTTTCTGATTTTGGCGATACACGACCGACCAAAATATCACCCTGTTTTACGCGTGCACCAACATAAATTATACCAGATTCATCCAAATTCTTTAACGCTTCTTCACTGACGTTTGGAATATCCCTTGTAAATGCTTCTGGGCCCAATTGTGTGTCACGAACCTTGAATTCTTTTTCAACGATTTTAACAGATGTAAATGCATCATCACGTGATATACGTTCAGAAATAACAATAGCATCTTCGTAGTTATATCCACGCCATGGCACAAATGCAACCAAAACATTACGTCCCAGTGCAAGTTCACCATAATTCATAGACGCACCATCTGCAATTATATCACCTTCGGAAATTTTGTCGCCAACACGAACCAATGGTTTTTGATGAATCAATGTTTCACTTTTAGAACGTTCAAATTTTTCCAAATCATAAATATCAACGCCAGTCACAGAACCCTTGGAATCCATACATTTTACAACAATACGGTCAGCATCAACAGATTCAACAACACCACTGTGTTTTGCAATTTTACCAGTACGAGAATCACGTGCAACATCGTGCTCAATTCCAGTTCCAACCAAAGGTGCCTGAACACGCAATAATGGAACACCCTGACGTTGCATGTTTGAACCCATCAATGCACGGTTAGCGTCGTCATTTTCCACAAATGGTATCAATCCAGTTGCAATAGATACCACCTGACGTGGTTCAACGTCGATTAAATCAATTTCTTCTTTTGAAACCATTGTAAATTCGCCATCAACACGGGCAGTTCCCATTTCTTCCGCCAATTCACCCTTGCTGTTTGTTGGGGTATTACCCTGGGCGATTTTATGTCCGATTTCTTCATCGGCGGTCAAGTATTTCATATTTTTTGTAACTTTACCGTCTTTGACTTCGTAATAAGGCGTTTCTATGAAACCATATGGATTTACACGTGCATAAGTTGACATGTGATTTATCAATCCAATATTAGCACCTTCGGGTGTATGAATTGGGCATAATCTGCCATAATGTGTCGGATGAACGTCACGAACATCAATACCAGCACGTTCACGATTTAATCCGCCAGGTCCCAATGCGGATATCAAACGTTTGTGTTCCAATTCAGCCAATGGATTATACGCATCCATAAATTGTGATAATTGCGATGTACCCAAAAATTCTGCAATCAATGACATCAACGGTTTAACATTGACAACATCTTGAGGTTGCATTGTTGCAATACTTGGAGAAGATAAATTTTCACGTATCAAACGTTCAATACGCAACATACCTGTACGGAATGTTTGTTCCAACAATTCGCCAACCGCACGCACACGACGATTTGACAAATTATCAATATCATCTATTGTATCTTTGTGATCTATGATATTTGTTAATGTTTTCAAAACCGCCAATATATCAGATTTTGTTAATGTGCGTTCTTCTTCTGGTAATTTCTTTGATTCTATCTTTAAACGTTTGTTCATCTTGAAACGACCAACCGCAGACAAATCATAATACGCGCTATCAAAACCTTGACGCAAGAATAATTTAATTGCTTCTTCAACTGTTGGACGTTCGTTTGGTCTGATAATATTATAAATCGCAATCAAAGACGCTTCGCGAGCAGCGGTTGAATTTTCAGTTTCTGTATCAGAAATTGCATCTGCAACCAAACTATTACGCATATGTGCAGTAATTGTCGTGTTATCTATGGCGATAATAGACATTTTATCGACACCTAATTTATTAATATCAGATAAAACATCTTCTGTAATTTCGGTTCCAGCAGCGCCAACACCAGATATTGGTTCAAATAAATATTCACCCATTAAAGATTCTGGCATCACAGCAAATTCTTTTGCAGATGTCATTAATTTCTTTAAACGTTTAGTGTTTAATCTGTCACCCTTGTTTGCTAAAACTTCTTTATTTTTTGGATTTATTAAATCATAATTCAAACGATATTTATCCAAACCTTCAAAAACATCGGTTTTTCCAATCCAAAATTCACCATTAAATGACAAAGGTATAGATTTATAAAACGCACCCAAAATTTCAGTATCAGACATACCACGAATACTGGAATCATAAGGATTTTTCACCCATTTCTTTTCATCTTCTGCACATGGCAAGCAACGAAGCAATGTGGTCACAGGGAATTTATGACGTCTATCAATACGTGCAAATATCGCACCCTTGGATTCTTCAAAATCAATCCAACTGCCATGTTCTGGAATAATACGCGCCGTATATGTAATAGGATTTCCAGCAATTTTTGCTTCTTTGGTTGTAGCAAAAACAACACCCTGGGTACGATGCATCTGTGAAACAATTACACGTTCAACACCAGATACGATAAAACTACCCCTTTCGGTCATTAAAGGCACTTCGCCCATGAAAATTTCTTGTTCTTTGATATCACGCAATGATTTTTTACCATTGTCATCCACATCCCACAAAGTCAATCTTAATCTGACTTTTAATTTGCGAGAGTATGTCATATTGCGTAACATACATTCTTTTACATTATATACAGGTTTTTCCAGTGTATATTCAACAAATTCCAATTCCGCAACACCAGCATAATCTTTCATTGGGAACATAGATTTAAACACATTTTGCAACCCAGTATCTTTACGTTTGCTAGGTTCTATGTCTGCTTGCAAAAATTCATTGTAAGATTTATCTTGTATTTCTACTAAATTTGGAAGTGGAGTTTGCAAAAAACTTTTACCAAAAGATTTTCTAAATTTCTGGATAACTGCCATGGGTTTCAATCCTTTTTTTCTTGTGCGTCTTGCAAACGAAACTGTTTCGCGTATTATTTCGAGCCTTTGCCCGCCGAAAAAATTCGGCGGGCATTAGTATCACATTTCTGTGTTTTTTTATAGTAAAAATTATTTCATTTCTACTTTAGCACCAGCGGCTTCTAATGTAGCTTTCATTTTTTCAGCTTCATCTTTAGCAACGCCTTCTTTTACTGCTTTTGGTGCAGATTCAACCAAAGCTTTTGCTTCACTCAAGCCCAAGCCTGTGATGTCTTTTACAGCTTTGATAACTGCCAATTTATTTGCACCAGCTTCTGCCAAAACAACATCAAATTCTGTTTTTTCTTCAGCAGCAGCTGCAACAGGACCAGCAGCAACTGCAACAGCAGCAGCAGCACTTACGCCCCATGTTTCTTCTAATGCTTTGGATAATTCAACAGCTTCCAAAACAGTCAATTTTGACAATTCTTCAACTAATTTTTGAATGTCTGCCATTTTTTACTCCTTTAGAGTTTAGTTTTAGTTATTCTTTTTTCCATACTCTGCTGAAACACGTGCCAAACGAGATGCAGGTTCTACCAATATACGTGCAATCGTACCACGAATTTCCAACAGGGAAGGAAGCTTGGATAATTGCACAATGCCATCCATATCAAGCACATCTGCATCCATTTTTCCACCAACAATTGTCAAATTTGGATGTTCATCTGCAAATTTTGCCAATACTTTGGTGACCGCCAAACCATCAGTCGCAATTGCAACAGCAGTTGGTTTTTTCATCATATCGGATACAGCTTCGAAATTAGTGTCTTTCAACGCCAATTTCATTAAACGGTTTTTGACAACTTTGAATAAAGAAACCTTGTCACGTAATTCGTTACGCAAAATTTCTGTTTCTTTCACTGTCAAACCATGGTTTTCAACAACGAAAACACCGTTTGCTTCTTTTAAGGATGACTGCAACGCTGAAATCAAATCTGATTTTTCTTCGCGTCTCATTATATCATACCCTTACTTCTTCTTTTGTTCAACTTTCCATCTGTGTTTGTACACAGGTGGGGCTCTGTTTTCCTGCCCCAAAGAATCTTTTTTCTTTGTCTATGATGGAAATTAAGTGATTATTCACACCATCAGTCTTGGACA
>CALCGS010000016.1 GCA_937901165.1 uncultured Alphaproteobacteria bacterium | reverse complement strand
TGTGCACATTCAATACAAAAATATTTACCTCTTACTCTAACAGTTGCAGGTTTAGTTTTATGTGAGCCGTCTCTTTTTTGACAAAATAAATGATTTGTACAAGCAAAATAGACTATTAACTCAGGCAAGAGATCGTTTACTACCAAAGCTTATGAATGGAGAAATCGAGGTGTAAATTATTTTGAAAGATTTTGAACATAAAGATTATTTCAATGCAAGATTATGTTTTCATGGCGATGAAGATAAAGTAGTTGTCATGCTAGATGCTTATGCTCAAAATCAAATTGATCTTAATGATATTAATAGAGTATTCGAGTTATATCATACAAAAATATTTTCGTAAAATATATATTTTTTATTTATCAAAAAAGCCAAACAGAACATTGCGATAGTTAAAAAAACACCAAAATAAGGAGATTGCGCTAAAAAATCTATCATTTTTTTGCACCTTTATCTTTTTTGCATAATAAATAGTCTGCGGTAATTCCTGTTATAATCATTGTGACAACATAAGCAGCGACCAATAATAAAACCAATATCATCCAAATATTTGATATGTCCGCCCAAATATCCAGAACGGCAACAGCGGGTGCAACAAAAAATAGTGCCATAATTTTATGTAACCAATCCGCGACATCGCACACCCATTCTAACTTTACAATTTTGAAACATAACGCAAAGAACAATAACAGCAATCCATAAATACTACCCGCAATAGGTAATGGAATAATTGCACCCAAAATTTCACCTAAAAAAACAAAGAAAACAATTATTAAAAATTGCACTAAGTATTTCATAATTTCCATCCTACATAACATTACATAATAAACAAAAAAAATATTTTATCAAAGCAAAAAATTTTATAGATTTAAGCAAACAAAAAATATACCATTTATATTACAGAAAGGAGTTTGTTATGAATATTCTAATCACTGGTGCAACTGGGTTCATCGCATCTCATACTATCGTGGAATTACAGCAAAATGGACATAATATAATTGGCATAGATAATCTTTCAAATTCATCTATTGATATTGTTGATAAAATATATCAAATAACCGGTAAAAAAATAGAATTTTATAAGGTTGACATTTGCGACTATGATGGATTGAAAACCGCATTATCTGGTAAAAAGATTGATTGTTGCATACATTTTGCTGGGTTAAAGGCTGTTGGTGAATCCGTACAAAAACCTGTTGAATATTATGACAATAATATTGGCGGAACTATTACTTTGCTAAAATTTTTGCGTGAATTAGGTTGTCGTAATCTTATATTTTCATCCAGTGCAACGGTATATGGTACCCCAAAATTTGTTCCAATTACCGAAGAATGTCCAAAGGGAATTTGCACAAATCCTTATGGTTGGACCAAATCAATGATAGAACAGATTTTACTAGATTTACACAACTCTGATAAAAATTGGAACATTGTGTTGTTGCGTTACTTTAATCCGATTGGTGCGCATCCGTCTGGTATAATTGGCGAAAATCCAAATGGAATTCCAAATAATTTGATGCCATACATAACCCAGGTTGCATCTGGAAAACGTGAAAAATTATTTGTTTATGGTAATGATTACGATACGCCTGATGGAACTGGGGTTCGCGATTATATTCATGTTGTTGATTTGGCACGTGGCCATGTAAAGGCATTATCTGCAATAAATAATAATTGTGGTACAGAAATATTTAATCTTGGAACAGGGCATGGATATTCTGTGTTGGATGTGGTAAAAACATTTGAAAGGGTAAACGGCATAAAAATACCTTATGAAATTGCACCAAGACGTGCAGGGGATATTGCAACATGTTATGCTGATTCCACCAAGGCAGAAAAAATATTGGGTTGGCGTGCAGAATATTCTTTGGACGATATGTGTCGTGATTCATGGAATTATCAATCAAAAAATTTTTAATGGTTGTATATAAAAAATATAAATAGTGATAATTTTCAATCTTGATTTTTTCGTTGTTTATGTGAATACTTCCATATTATGAATACAAAGGGGTATATATGAAAGATAAGTCTATGTTGATATCGGTTATTGTTCCAATGTATAATGCATCTGCATTTATAAAAAAATGTATGGAACATTTAATACATCAAACATATACTAATTTAGAAATAATAGTGGTTGACGATGGCAGTTCTGACGGATGCGGAAAAATTATTAAAGATTATGCCAAGATAGATAGCAGAATAAAATTGATTACGCAAAAAAATTCTGGTGTATCTACTGCATCAAATGTTGGGTTGTTGGCTGCCAATGGGCAATATATTCATATTCATGACCATGACGATTTTGTTAATCTGGATTATTTTGAAAAAATGGCAAATGCCGCCGAACTTACAAACGCTGATGTGTTATGTGGTGAAGTGAACCAGCCAAAATATAATTTTCCTGTATTTAATAACATAGAAATTTTAACGTCATTGTCCGATAAAATTTTAACAACACGTGCAAATAAATTTAATCCTGCTTGGCGATACGTTTATAAAGCAGAATTTTTGAAAAAACACAATATTTTATTTGAACCTTGTCTTCAAGGCACGCAAGATATTATCTTTTCCAAAACCGCTATTATCTTGGCGGATACGATTGCTACTGTTCCTGGGGCGATTTATAATGTTGTTAACACACCCACTGCATTGGGCAAGGTAAACAAGAAAAAACATAAACAAGAACTGACACAGGAACAGGTAAATACATGGAAAAAATGGTATGATTTTGTTGCAGATAATAATGCAACAGATTTATTAAATTTTCCGGAACATCCATTTCATACTGATTATTATAAAATTTTTAATAAAACTATTTTCAAACGTGCCAGATTCACAAAAAAAGAAAAGTTTTACTTATTTGGTATAAATATCTGCACCAAACATATGGATTGATTTATGAATAACCCTAAACGATTATTTTTATTTGCTGGCTACGACAGAAACGGGATTATTGATTGCTCGTTGGTGTATTATATCCAAAGTTTATCAAAAATTGGAGATGTTATTGTGGTAATGGATTGTGATTGTTCTGAAAACGAAATTTCAAAACTATCAAAACACTGTATTAACATCTCTGCATCACGTCATGGTGAATATGATTTTGGGTCTTACAAACGTGCTTACCAATATTCCAAAGATAATAATTTATTAAATAATTATGATTATGTATATATGGTAAATGATTCTGTTTATGGACCATTATCAATAAATGATTTTCAAAATGCATTAATAAAACTAGAAAATTCTGGGGCTGATTTTATTGGAATGGTCAGTAACGAAGATGTAAAATATCCAAAACACATACAATCATGGTTTGTTGGTTTTTCCAAAAAGATTGTTAAAAACAAAAATTTTGATAAATTTATGCTGTCTATAACAAAAGAAAATAATAAATCGGATATTGTTCGTAAATACGAAATAGGTTTATCATTATTAATGTCCCAGATTTCAGCAAAATCATTTGTTTTGTACGAACAAAATAATCACATTTGTAATACCGTTTGGACAAAGCCTTGGGTTTTGATTAAACAAGGAATTCCGTTTATAAAAAAATCTGCGATACAGCATTGTTTTTCGTATGGATTTTTACAAAAGGTTCTCCAAAATGATACAATCTTACACGAAATTAAAACAAAAAATACATTTATCAGGCCCAGACCTATAAAACACATACTAACCAAAATATTTTCATAAATTAATGTAAAAAACAGGCGTTAAAAGGTTTTTGTCAACAAATACTTGACAAATTTTATTTTTAGTCTATATTATGTAAATAAGGAGATAAAAATGAAAGATACAAGATTACAAAAATTTTTGCTTGGTTCGATTCTTGCTGGTGGACTTGCTATGGGGACGGCTGGTTGTTCGCACAAACAACATGATAAAGATGATAATAACAAAACAAAAACAGAGATTCCACAACAAGATAAGTATGGTAATGTTGCTTTGTTTGAATCTTCACGTAGCGATATTAAATTTGCATTAGCATTTGTTGAAAACTATTATCCGTATATATATTGGTGTGGTGAAGCCTGGACAACAGGATATGGGTTGACGATTTTATATAATCCAAATGGAACATATAACAAAGTTACAGAAAATACTATTGTGCCAACGCTTGAAAAATCAGATGTGTACCAAGGTCGTTATTTAACACATGAAATTTTGCCAGATATTAAAAATTATGTTACTGTTTCTATGGATGAAAATACTTTGATTGCTGCCTGTGCGTTAAGATATTGTATTGGTTCAGCAAATTTCAAAAAGTCTGTTTTTTTAAAACAATTAAATGCCGGAAAAACAGGTGCAGAATTAGCAAAAACATTAACTGGTTGGCGTCAGCAGAATGGGGTTTTAAACAGATGTTATTTCTTTGCTGCACTTATGGCAGGCAAAATATCATATGCAGATTTATTAGATTTGCGTGCCGAAGGTTGTTATAATTTAGAATGCTCCGATATGGTTGTATGTTGTGATGGTAAACCAAAATGCGACAAAGATGGCTTTTACGAATGGGATTTTTCAAAAATACAGGAAAATCTTGCAAAAGCCAAAATGCCAAGAAATGTATGTTTAAATCTTGGGAAAAAGAAAGGTCATATAAACGTTGAATGCCAAATGGTCAAAGATATTGTTCCAGAATACATTTTGCAAGAAGTGAACGATAAACATTGTGGTAAAGGCGATAAAAAAAATGGCAAAAAAACTGGGCTTATTGTTCTTACAACATTGGGTGCCGCTACATATTTGTATGGTCGTAAAAAATATTACGAACAAAAACAACGCTAATTCTTCGTTGACAAAGAAAAAGGTGCCTCCGGCACCTTTGTTGTTTAATTCCCAGATATATTGCTTGTTCAGAAATCAATTTATCTATAAACACCACCACAACCTATCAGAAAGTATGGTTATAGCAGTAATAAATGAACAGCTGGCACAATTAAAAATGGGTAAAAATAAGAAAGCACATTTACTAAAAGTTATAGAAAACAAATACCAGCAAGAACTTCAAAAAAGAACAGAAAACATATTAAAATTAGACAGTGAATTATCACATATGAAGCACAAAGAAAAAAGGTTAGTTGACTTACTTATAAGTGATAAAATCAGCCAAAAAATGTTCAAAAGTTCGAGTTTTTTGAAAAAAAGAGCACTTTTAAAAACAATAACCTCGAACTTTTTTACAGATGGAAAAAATGCAGTAATTTCAATAAGAAAACCCTTTGAAATATGCCTTCAAAGGGTCTCCTGTCCAACTTGGCTCGAGATAACTCGCACGTATCGGGTAGAAAATCCTGACGATTTTATTAGTTTAGGTAGAGTATGTGAAATCTTTTTGAATAATTGGATGAATACACCCTAGGGTGCTTTAATGAAGATGTTGAATTTTATCTTACCTTTGGTACAATATGGTCGATAAAACAAAAGGATAGATTATGGATAAAACAGTTGTTGAACAAAAAATTTATAAATACAAACCAAAAACAAATACATGGACTATTGAAGAGTTGCAAAATTGTGTTGTATATAGTGAATCTATAAATAATTACTATTGTACCGACAAACATAAAAGTGCGTGGTTGTTTGCTGATACAAAAAAATCCGAATTAGACAATGAATTGTGGAAAAAATGTGAAACTTATACATATTATGGTTATGAGATATATGCTAGTAATCGTGGGCGTATAAAAGTTAACGGAAAAATATGTACACTTTATGAAGAAATATCTAAGAGCACGAAAAAAGAAGAATATAAAAAACAAATAAATAAATCGTTATTTAATATTTTAGTTAAAAACCAAGAAAAACACATAGGTTATTTATTAGCAAAAATACCTGATGATATAAAAAGAAATGCAAACCACGAATATTTTGGTCAGTATGTTTATCGAATGGTAGCGGATGCTTGGTTAGCAGATAAATATGGACCAGGAATGGAAATTCACCATATCACAAACGATGGCTACGATAATCGTCCTGAAAATTTGATTTTGGTATCTGCGACAAAACATGAAAAAATCCATAGTGGCAATTATGGTAAAGAAGATAATGAATATGAACCGGGAAAATATGATAAAAAATAAAAATGCCCAATTGGGCATTTTTTATTATTTCATAGAATCCTGGCATTTCTTTAACAATTTCTTGTATTCAACAAGCAATTCTTTGGGTTTTACTGGGATTATATCGCCACCCCATTGTGTTAAATATATACATATAGCACGCAAACCGCCAGTACGCATTTTTATTGTCAATGTACCATCTGGGTTATTTATGAATTTTTGTGTTGGATGGAATTGATATTTTTTTACTAATTTTATAACTTCTGGATTTTTAATTAACCATTCCACATCATATACAGCACCATCGTTATAAATTCCAAACATATCTTTGGTATATGTTTTTAATGAAAAAGTATTATCTTTATTAAACCGATTACCTGTATCAATCACATCTGTAATATTAGATACAATATAATGTCTGGGGTCGGTGCAGACCTTGCCATTTTTACAAATATAAGCAACAAGATAAACATTATTGGGTCCATACATAATTCCTAAAGGACATACAGTATGCTCGCGACCATTATACATAAATCTTATTTCATGTTGTTTACTTATTGCAGAATCTAGTAATAATTTAATATTTGAATCAAATTTTATGTCTGGGTGCGGACCCACAAAAGCAAAATCAGCATTTATCATTTGATCAATATCATTTATCTTGCTGGCTGCCCGTTTTGGTTCTGTGTGTTCAATTTTACGGTATAATCTGGTGGTAAGTTTGGCTTTCAGATTTTCCAATAATTTGTGTTCGTTCAAATTATTTGCCGTTTTTTGGATAGCAAACTCCAAAGCCCGAATTTCAGTGTCATCGATTGTATCTGGAAAATCATGTAAATCTAATTTATAAGCACCAGCTTCTTCTTCCAGTTGGTCGCCATATGAATCTTTAATAGAATCCATTGTGCGTTTAACCGTTCTTTCACTTACTTTATATTCTGCAATATTTTTACAACCTGCGGGTGTTTTACCCAAACGTTTATATTCAGAAGATAAAAAATTTCGAATATCTTCGCGTGTCATATAATTGGCACGTAATGCGTTAATAAGATTTAGTTTTATATCTGTTTTTTTATAATTGTTGCGTAATTCAGACATTTTGCCTCTATGGTTTATATACCAATATGATACCAAAAATTTGTTTATAAGTAAAGAAAAATGGACCAATTCTGTCCAAAGAATTGTTTATATTAAATTTGAACAAAGCAAAAAGGCTACCCATGAACATAAAAGATAGGCAAATTATTTTGTGTTATTTAAGGAATATTGTAAACAGCGAATACGAACCAGAAGATATGGATTTTTTTATTCATAAAATTTCCCAATACTCTTCGGATTTATTCGGATTTTGTTTGCGAGATGTATTAAATGGTAATGATAAATTGGCACCTGAAGATGATAAAATAAATTTTATTAGGTATTTATTGAATGGAAAATTATGGCATAACAGTTTATTGGCAGACGACGATTTATACCAACGTATATCAAAAATATTTGACGCAAGAACTGATGATTATAAAGTCGATATAACAAAACCAGGTTTTGATAAAAATTTTACAATGGTATGTGATACATTTGATTTACCAGATAATTGCAGACGATTGTTGCAATTTTTAGTTTGTATGAAAAATAACCTGATATTACGTAGATTGTTAGGTTGTTATAACGATGATATAGACCGTGATTATTTTTTGAATGAAAATAATTCGGATTTTATATCTACTGTATGTAAAATGCCAGAACAAGAAATCAGAGAAGCATTTGCTCAAAAAGGGCCTTTATTTGAATCTGGCATATTAAAAAATCGTTATGGTGATAATGAATTTAATAAAACATTTTTAGGTTTATTAAATATGAGCTTTCAAAGTTGTAAAGAAGTACGCGATGTTTTAGTTGGTAGCCCTTTATCAACAACACTAAAACGTGAAAATTTTGATTATATAGCAGATGATTTTGATAAAGTGTCTGAAATTTTAACAAATGGAATCAACTCAAACAGCAAGGGTATAAATATCCTTTTGTACGGTTTGCCAGGAACAGGAAAAACAGAAATAGCGAAAACCATTTGTAATCGTGCGGGGTTAAATTTGTATACCACATCCGAAAAGCAACAAGAAAAAGATGGCAGATTATCAAATTTAGCACAAATGCAAACTGTATTAAAAAATGAAGAAAAGTCAGTCGTTTTGTTTGATGAAGCAGAAGATGTATTTTCTCTTGACCCGTTTAGCAGATATAGCCCAAGTAAATTATATATAAATCGTATATTGGAAAACAATAAACGACCAATGATATGGATAACAAATAATCTGGAAGATATGGATAAAGCATATGTTCGCAGATTTTCGGTTGTACTGGAAGTATCCAACCCAGACGAACGTGCAAAAATTGATATGTGGAAACGCGTGTTTCAAAAGTATGAACTCGAAATTTCTGATGACGATATTAAGGGTTTGATAAATAAATATCAGGTGCCAATATCTATGATAGAAACCGCTGTCAAAAACGCAAAAATTGTGAACAATATAGATTTTGTTGGTTATACATTGGATTGTTTAACTCGGGCTATGACAGGTAAACCGGCAAGAAGCAAAAAGTCAAATGGTGTAAAATTTAATACAAAATTATTGAATACAGATATTGACTTAGAAAAATTAGCAAATCAAATCAAAAATAAAAATTTGAAAAATTTTTCAGTGTGTCTTTATGGCGCCCCAGGTACAGGAAAAACCGCTTTCTGTGAATATTTGGCTGATTTATTGGGCATGAAAATAATAAAAAAACGTGCAAGTGATATAAATAGCAAATGGGTTGGCGAAACAGAAAAAAATATTGCAAAAGCTTTTCAGGAAGCTCATGCTCAAAAAGCCGTGTTGGTTTTTGATGAGGTGGACAGTTTCCTTACAGATCGTAGCCAAGCTGGACATTCTTGGGAAGTAAGCAGTGTTAATGAAATGTTAACCCAAATGGAAAGTGCAGAATATCCGTTCATTTGTACAACTAATTTGATGGATAATATAGATAAAGCAGCGCTACGTAGATTTTCTTTCAAGGTTAAATATGATTTCTTAAAACCAGATCAAGTGATAACCGCTTTCCAAGATTTTTTCAAACAAGATGTATCAAAAGACGAAATTATTGATTTGGTAAATCTTGCACCTGGGGATTTTGTGGTGGTAAAAAATCAAGCCGATTTACTGGATATTACTGATAAATCTGAATTATTATCCAGATTGCGCCAGGAACAACAGATTAAAAATTGTCATGAACACAAAGTAAAAATAGGATTTCATTTTTAACCGTATTTATTATATCATAACAACAGATTAAATAAACGGATTATATATGATAAGAATATCAAAGTCAGATTATGTCTTGGGTATAAAGTGCCCAAATGCATTATGGTTCAAGAAATACCGCAAAGATTTACAGCCAGAAATGAATCAGGCAGTGTTGGATAACGGAACAGCTGTTGGTGAATTGGCTTGTGATAGATTTCCTGGTGGTGTTCGTATTACCGCTAAACCTTGGGAAGATACTGCGATTATACAAACAAAATCGGCAATATCAGGAAACGTACCATTTATTTATGAAGCAACACTTAGTACAGATACTGGTGAATATTGTGCAGTGGATATTTTGCGTAACAACAATGACGGTACCTGGGATATCATAGAAGTCAAATCTACCACAGCACCACATGATTATCATTACATAGACGCATCCTTTCAAAGATATGTCTTTACCAAATGCGGAATCAAAATTCGTAATTGTTTCATAATGACATTGAATCCAGAATATGTCCGCCATGGCGATTTAGATTTGGAGCAATTATTTACTTTGCATGATGTAACAGAAGATTTGCAAAGTGTTGAAACTGTTCAAAGCGAAGTTTCCAGATTACGCGCTGTTTTAGATGGCCCAGAACTTGGTGTTGCCATTTCTAAAGTCAAATGTAACAAGTTTTATGAATGTGGTTACAAGTGTCATTGTTGGAAGAATATACCAAAATATTCTGTGTTTGATGCGTTTAAAGGTGCGTTGGCTGATGATGTGTATTCTGAATACGGTGCAGATCTACGAAATGTTCCTACCGAGGTTCGTGAAAAACAAATGCATCCAGGTGATATAGAAGCATTCTTGGATAATGCGGATATCATCAATAAAGATGTTTTACGTAATTTTGTTGGTGGATTGCGCTGGCCATTGTATTTCCTGGACTATGAATCAATCATGCCGGCAGTTCCGATGTTTGATAATTCCAGACCATATCAGCAGATTTGTTTCCAGTTTTCTTTGCATGTACAGAGAACACCTGGTGGCGAACTGGAACACTATGAATACCTACATAATGAGGCAGGTACGGATCCGAGACCAGGTTTAATAAAAAAGTTAATAGAAACAATCGGTGATACCGGATCTGTAATAGTTTATAATCAGGCTTTCGAACAGGGACGCAATACGGAAATGGCTCGTGATTTTCCGGGGTATGCAGAACAGTTGATGGCAATAAATAATCGTATGCTTGATTTGTTGATACCATTTCGTGCACGTGGATTGTATCGCCCATGTCAAAATGGAAGTGCTTCAATCAAACAAACATTGCCAGCCTTTGTTCCAGAAATGTCTTATGCAAATCTTGGAATACATAATGGCGATGAAGCCAGTAAAAACTTTATGGATTTTATGACCGGCAAACAAACACCAGAACAGACCAAAGAAATGATGGCGAATTTGCACGAATACTGTGGTCAAGATACAATGGCGATGGTAAGGTTATTAAATGTTATACAAATGATATTACTTGATAATTAAAAATACCATTAAAGGATATTGCTATGTTAATGAAAATATGTCGTGTTTTATTTTTGCCAATGTGTATGATTTGTTATTCCCTGAGTGCAACCGCAAATAATTATGTAGTCAAACCAGAAGTGTTAAATGTTAGGTCTGGTCCAAGTACTAAATATCCTGTGATAGATAAATTAAAAGAAGACAAATGGATTTCTACGGTACAAGATAATGGTGAATGGTATGAAGTAAAAATGCCTAATGGCACAGGTTTTGTGTTAGGTAAATCATTGTCAAAAATAAGCGATACTGTAAAATTACGAGTTAAGTCAAAAGTTGCTAATGTAAGGGAAAAGCCGAGTATAAACTCTTCGATTGTTGCAAAAGTACAGAAAGATGATTGTTTAAAAGGGACCGAATTTCTAGGCGGTTGGGTAAAAATAAAGCTGGATGATGAATATGCTTATATTAGCAATGATGTTGTATATAGACCTTGGTATACATATTGGGGTGGCATATTAGAGATGCTAGAAGCTATAGGTATAATTATACTTGTATTTATTATTTTGGGCAGTGGATCAAGTGGTGGAAGTTGCCCTAAATGCAAGAAGGGGTCTATGAGTGTTTCTAAAAAATGCATAAAAGAAACACCTACTACAATGGAAAAAATAAATACTACCACAGATAAAAACGGAAAAAACATAACCAAGACCGAAAAAGTTCAGGCGATCTGTTATGTATACGAAACAACAAAAAAATGTAACAAGTGTGGGTATAAAGTTGTAGAAACTACAGAAGAAGTAAAAGAAAAACCAAAGTATTAAGGTGAGAGATTTTTTAAGTACGTTTTTTAATTGAATAATTTTCTTATCCTTTTTTCGGCTTTCTCAACAGCAGTTTTTGATGTTAGTCTTTTCAGTTTACGAGACAGGTCTTTTATCACAATTTTTTTGCCGATTCACAGTTCAAAAGGAAATCTTTACGTGTAACAACAACCGCATTATAATTTATGTTCAATTTTGATGGAGCAACCTGTGCCAGCAATGACTGGATTTTTTGTTTGTTTTTTTCGTTTGATGCTATAAGTATAATTTGAGGAAATTGTCCTTCGCCAGTAATTAGTTCAATATATGTTTTTAAAGACTCTTGGTTTAATAATTCCTTTTGATTGGATAAAATAAAAACCTCAAAATAAGGATGCCAGATAGTGGCTGGATATATTTTTATTCTTTCTGGTATTTTTATGCATTCGGTTTTTGTTGAAAAGGTTAAGTAGCCAATAAGTTCCTTGAAAACACCCTTGTCGGGTTTAACAAAATTATTTATCATATGGTAAAACATTTCAGGATTTAGATTGTAGATTTTTTCTAACTCAGAAATATATTCGTTTTTATATTCGTCATGATACAGTATTTTACGTATGATTACCTCCTTAATTTCCTATCATAATTTTTTTATTCAATTATGCTCAAATTCATCAACGATTTTTAATAAATCTTCTGGAACATATTTACGGGCGGTTTGTATCATATCGTCCGGAATACCATAGTACGCCTCTGCAACCGCACCGGTAATTGCCCCAATAGTATCTGAATCACCGCCAATAGAAATAGCGTTCCGGATCGCATCTTCAAAACTTTCTGATTCAAAGAAACACTGTAGTGCTTGTGGTACTGTGCCTTGACAAGAACCATCCCAACTGTAATTTTCTTGCAATTCTTTGACACCTACACACCAATCATAATAATTTTTAGTGATGTATGCTGCAATTTCGCTTTTATCTTTACCCATACGTGCCAAATAAACTGCCACAGCGGTTGCCTCAGCTCCCTTGATGCCCTCAATATGATCATGACTAACGGATGTAACCATATAGGACAATCTTTTTACTTCGCTGATGCTGTTACCAACCCAACCAACTGCAGATACGCGCATTGCTGCTCCATTACCCCAACTATCGTATGGTTCATCGTCTTTGTTAAACAACCAACGTGCAAACCTAAAACCATAACCCATATGAGGATATTTAAACCCGATTTCACGCATAGATTGAATAGTGTATTTTTGCAAATCCCCACCATCTTGTTTCCATTGTTTTAAAGCTTTCGCAACTGCAATTGTCATGCATGAATCATCTGTGATAAAACCATGCATTGGAAAGAATGGAAAATCTTTTGTTTTTATATTGTCGAATTCATAAACAGATCCAACAATATCACCTATAATTGCGCCCCATAACATAGCAAGCTCCTTTCTATAGAATATTTTCTTAAAACAAGTATAAACAATAAAATATATGTTGTAAATAACAAAGCCCACAGAGAACTATGGGCTTTTATCAATGCGTAACAGTCTATATTCCGGATATACCTGTCCGGCACAGGTTGGTATAAATTGGTTTGTCCAGACCTAATTCGTGGATAAGTTCACTTGGCTTTTTATCACACTTTATGTTCCGGCTGGAAACAACCCCGTTCTTTATCGTTTTAATCAGGCCACTGGGCAGTTCTGCCTTTCCGATGCACGAAGACAGGTAGATAAAACATTCGTCATTGTCGGCCAAATTTTCGCATGCTAAGGCACGTGCATAAACATTAAGGGTCAAATCGGCTTTACTGGGATCCTTAGTCCATGGACTGCCACCACCAATCGGACAAGCGGTAGAATAAAAATCACAGGCCAACTTGCGTCCGGTTACACCACAATCTGCGATGGAACTGTGATAAGTATACCGACCGGTGCCATTTATGATGATTTGCGCTGGTTTTTCCCCTAGGACAGAAATCACAAAATCCGTCAGATCTTCGTCATGCAACATCGGTATAGCCACAATTGCAGTTTCAACCTTATCGTCGTTCAATGTAATCTGTGTCTTGATATCCAATCCCAGATTGTTTGATTGGCGTGCTTTGGCATATAATGCTGCATTCAACTTCCGGGCCAAGAACAGTTCCCGATTTATCTTACCATCACCTTGGCAGGCATAACCAACAAACACACCTTGATCACCCCAACCATCGGCACTGACACCTTGGGCAATATCCGCTGACTGAACCCCAATCATATTGATAACTTTAAGTTTATCCGGCTCGATTGCATAATTACCCCAGATGGCAGCATAACGTTCATCATAGCCTATTTCAGATAGGGCAGACTTAACATAGGTGTCTAAATCCCCTAATAGGGCAGAGGTAGTAACTTCGCCACCAAGGACGACATTGTTGTCTTTTATCAAGACTTCAACTGCGTACCGGACGTGTGGGTCTTGCTCAATCAATCTATCAAGAATGTAACTTGAAATATAATCGGCGATTTTATCTGGGTGTCCCAATGACACCGCTTCAGCTGTTCTTTGCATGTTTCACTCCTTTGGTTTTTGCGTAAAGAACCAAAGGTGGATTTGGAATATATACCACGCATAGCGATCATAAAGATTTGGAAAAAATGCATAATATCACTCCTTGTTTAGTCCATTTAGAGGTAGGACAAGTCAGGTTAAATCCACCTTTATTGATAGAAAGTATATCAAGTACACAGGACAAAATCAACACGTAAAATTACATGCCAAAAACATACTTTAAGGATATTCCTGTGTGAAAATATGTGATTTTATAATCACCCTCAATACCCTTTAAGCCCTTTTTAGACACTTTTGTTAAGAAACCTTAACACCAGGCAAGACACAAAAAAATCCGCAGAAATCTGCGGAAATCTTGGCTCGGGCAGCTGGACTCGAACCAGCGACATACGGATTAACAGTGGCCCCCGGAAAATCGCAAAAAATTTATACACACCTTCGCAACGCCACAGAATCTGCGGGGTTTAGCGCGTGTAGCTGTGTGTTCACTGTGTAGCAGAATTTCATTGTGTAGCTTCTGTGTAGCAAAAAAATTGCACTATCGTGTAGCCACATGTATCTAGAGCATACAAAAGTAACAACTTGAAAAAAGAAATAAATATGTAAAAATAATGTATAAGCAAGAGGTATATAAATGGCGGAACGTGCATTGTTCAAAGGTGTTATAAATTTAATTATAAAGCAAAACGACAAGGTTTTGTTGTTCTTTCGTAATGATGGGTTCTTTAACTATGATGGTGGTTGGTGGGTTTTGCCAGCTGGACATATAGAACAGAGCGAAACGGCTATGCACGCGGCCATTCGTGAAGCCAAAGAAGAACTGGATATAGACATTGTGCAATCTGATATAAAATGCGTGCACGTAATTAGCAATTTAGCAAGCCGTACCGAAAGTTTTGATTTCTTTTTTGAAGTAGCAAAATATACAGGGACAATTCGCAACTGTGAAGGCGACAAATGTGCAGATATGAGATATTTTACATTGGATGAAATCAAGAATCTGAAAAATGTAGTTTCTACAACCAGAATAGCATTGGAAGGGTTGTCTAAACAGCAGTTTTATTCTGAATGTTTGAAGTATAAAAGCGAAACCAAGACAAAATAAATGAAACGTTGGACTTTTGATAACGATGAATTATTTGATTTGGTTGCATGTGGCAAAAAGCATGGTACGTGTTCGTTATATTCGAACGATGATTCTTTGTCTCGGGTTGGTGATATAAATATAATTTATAATTCTAAAAACGAACAAATCAAAATACGTATAAAAAATGTGCGAAAATGTCGTTTTTGTGATGTTGATGAAGACTGGGCAAAGACAGAGGGAGAGGGGGTATTATTAAGGAAGTTTTCAATCGTGCATACGCCAACAATCCAGATGCGACTCTTTTGGTCAATGACTTTAATACATCTATTTCATATGAGATTCTGATTGATGGATGTCTTGAGGCAGGTGTTCCTATTAGTGCAATCGGAATTCAATGAATTTGAAGTATTAAGGTAAAAAATCACCTCGTTTTTTGGGATAAATAAATATATTTTGAATTTTGGTTGGCTTTTAATATTGCAATTGCTTCCTCGGTTGATATATCAAAATAATTTTTTGATGATTTACCCATCTTATTGCCTTTGCCGTCAACAACTAAACTGCCGTACAAACATCTCTTTTCAATCGGTGGTTTGCCAAAGAAATAATAATAAAGTGCTTCACGAACAGCGTCATCTTTGTATAAATAATGATCCAAACCTAAAATTACCACATTATTTTGTGGGAACATTTCCCAACTGCCCAGCGATGATATGCTGTGATGTAGCCAGTAATCAAAGCTAGAAAAATGCCCATTTGATACAGTATGACACTTATCACACTTCACTTGCATAGTATCACCTTTTATTTCTGTATGTGTATGAGTGTCTTTGCATTTCGGACATACGGTTAATGCAAATGTTGTATTTGAATTATCAGTTGGTCTACCAGAAGCGTTTAACATAACCTGTTTGATCTCTGCTTGATGCAACAATGTTGTTGTTATCAAATGTTTAAATACGGGTGTGTTTTTATATAAATCTGAACAATACCGGAAATTGGCAGTTATATTTGGAAATTGTTTTTTTATGTATGCGAATTCGTTTTTTATATATTCACCCCAAACACGAGTAGTAATGCGACCATCTGGTTCAGTGCTAAATTGAATTGTTGTATCCAACGGTCTTGTGTCGAATATTAAATTTGCTATATCGGTTCCTGTCAGAACTCGCTGTTCTGTATCTGCAAAAGTGATTTGGAAATCCAATTTTACATCTTTTCCCAATCTTGCCAATTCTTCGCACATAACATATGGCAAAGCAATCAGTGATATTCTGTTTCCTGCATGAAAGGCATACGGTCTTATGCCTGTTTCAATACGTTCATTTCCATTCATTGTTTGGGCTAATTTCTTTGCGCCATCAGCATAAAAAAGAGTGCTATCAGTCATTTAACATTTCCTTTTCAAAATCTCTCCAGCTTTCCCAATAATATTTATTAAATTTCTTTAGATCATATCTTTCAAAATCAGAATGTGAATCATATATGATGCCAATGTTTTTTAATCCCGCCAAATAAGCAGATATGGCACCAATCATAGAATCTTCTATAACCAGCACTTTGTTCAGCTTTTCAACCATATCAAAATGTTCCAAAGCCATTTGGTATGATTCTGGGTTTGGCTTTGATTGGCTGATATCATCTTTGGTCACTATATAATCAAAAAAGTCATTTGGTTTTAGAATCTTTCCAGTTTCTGATAAATCTGTGGAATACAAATCTATCTCTTGTTTCCTAGAACCCGTAATCAAAGCGGTTTTTACATTTGGGTTTAACTGCTTTAACTTTGTTAATACATTCGCAGCATTGTCTTTATACCTAATTTCTTTTAAGAAATGATCAAACCCCAGTTTTACAATTTTTTTATCTTCATTATTATTGAATAACTTTGCCCAATCCCGATAATAATTATTTAGACCATTTATACCATATTTATCCCAATAATCCGACACAATAGTATTCAATGTATCCAATGATATGCATTTGTTGTAGTTATTGGAAATCAAAAACTGATCACATTTGCGATACGTATCATGGGATGCAACCAACGTTCCATCCCAATCAAAACAAATAAGATCATATTGGTTTATTTTCATGTCTTTAGAATTTAGGAGCTACTTTATTTACCATATAATTCATGCGTTTGCCTTTTTTGACCTTTGGTGCAATTTCATTGATATCCATCAAATCGTAGCCTATAACACAGCCACCGACATCATCACACCATTCGCCATCTTTTTCTAATACAGCATAAACATACAATGCATATTTATACCCAGGTTTACCTTTCAAAGAAACACGTTCATACCCGATTGGCATCCATTCTTTGACAGACATATTCAATTCTTCTTTGATTTCCCTGTTCAATGTCTGTTCAATAGTTTCCTCTTTTTCTGCGTGGCCACCAGGCAGGCCAAATGGATATTCGATGTTTTCTGGATATTTAACAACTGGTACTTTACCGCCAAGGTTTCCGATAGCATAAACACCACCCCAAGGCAGATCTGGCATTTCTGCTTTGCTATCAATCGGTATAAATTCTATTTGGAATTCCATATTGTTCCAAAAATGAGGTTCTGTTGTTACAGGCTGTTTTTCCATTACTTTCTCCTTTGGTTGAATTGTGAAACTATGCTTGTAAATTGTTGATATACATCCGATATTGCCTTGTTTGCATCAATCTTTTGCATTCCAAGTGGCAACAACAGGTTTGATATATTCGGTACATTAGCAGAATATCTAACATATCTATTTTGATAATATGCGTGTTGTTCTGGTTCAGATAATTTTTTATCGAATAATTCGATATCTCTCATGCCGCGCTTGGTCATTCTATCGACACAATTGGACATGGTTGCATCAAAGAATACGCTGCCGATAATATGAATATGTTGATTATTAACAAACAAATCCAATTCTTCTTGTCTTTGTGGAAATCCATCAAGCAAATATACTTGATGATATTCCATTGTTATTTTTTCAGCCATTATCCCAGACACAACCCAAGCAGGCGATGTCTTGGTTTCTTTATCGCCAGTGGTCAACAATGCATGTCTAAAATCAGATTTTGATTTTTCTTGTATTACATCACGAATTAAATCGCCGGCAGATATATGATACGCATCCGGATGAGTGATGCAGTATTCTTGACATATGGTGCCTTTGCCAGCCCCAGGATATCCCGCAATAAAAATAACATCTTTATCTTTCATAATTATATTTCCTGCGTATATAGTCTGTTACGTATTCATTATCCGGCAAATATACAAATTCTTTATATTTGCATTTGTTTTTTAGATAATCATGCTCTTCCGATGAAGATAAGATTTTATCCAATATATGAATAAAAGTTTCATTATTGCCACGTTTACGAGCATCGGACAAAATCTGTTGTTTGCGAGTTTTAAGCGGATAAAGAATTGTATATTCTAAGCCAAGTTTATCCAAACCTGCAAATAATTCACGTGCTAGAGTTATGAATATGAATTTATATTTGCCCAAGTTTGCAACCACATCATCAATGTAATTTTGTGGATAGGCAGGGTTTGGAATAAATTTAAGATCGCCTTTGCTCAATTCATCGTTTACAACTTTGGTCGGATAAATACGACTGTAATGAATTGACTCTATATCAAGACACGTATCAGGGTGGGCGTTAGCAAAGGTCGTTTTACCTAAACAACCCCAAGCAGATATTATAATAGTCCCTTTATTGTTCATGGCTTTACCACATAAAAATCATATTTATTGTTACTCAGTTGTCTTAATTGTTCCGTTGGATCCTGGGGAGTAAAACTATATACAGTTGGTCCCAAAGAACTAACGCCAGCACACCCAAAGTTTTCCCTTAATATCGTCAGTAATTGTTTTGTTTCGGATGATTGAATATCTTCTTCGCACTTTTTTGATCCCAAATGCACGATTTTATCAATGCCTTTTGCGAATGTTTCAAAATCTTTTTCTATTATAGCCGGCAAACATTCTCCATAAAACTCTCTGTAAACAGATTTTGTAACATCAACAGTTTCCGGCAATATACCGTTCCAAAAATCATCTTCAACCTTTGCTGACAAAGACTGATTGTCTTTTGGTATTGCTATGATTATCCAAAACGGAAAATTTTCTATCTTTGTTACAGAATTAACCGGCTTTTCTATGCCGTGTTTATAACTCACACCATTTTCAACAATCATACCTGGGTTAAATAATAAATTTAATCCCAATGTGGATACATGGCCAACACCCAATTCGAAAAGATCGTTTATGGTTAAATCTATAGCACAATGTTTGGCACAGACAAGGTAAATACCGCCAATTATTTGTGTGGATATTCCTATACCAGTATGTTCCTGTAATCTATCTGGAACAGAGACTGTTACATCGAAAAAATTATCTGTTTTAATTTTTTGACGTAATTTATCAAAATCCACACTTGCATCCAGATCATAATGTTGCTTTCCACCATTTATAACAATTTTATCTTTATCAGCAACATTAGTGCATGATATAGATATTGGGAAGTCTTGCAGGGACAAACCAAAACTCCCATGCTTTAATATTCCGATATAGTCTGATAGATCTAAACTGAAAAAATGGAGTCTCGGGTATACTGCCAGCGTTGAATGAGCGCCTGCATGTTTGATTTCTGGCAAAGAATGTGTTGTATTTAATGTTCTCATGCAACAACTTTGCACGTAATTGTAGACCAGATTTTTGCGAAATCAAGCAAAATCAAATAAAAACGAAGGTTTACCGTGCAATTCTTAACTTGTTGGATGAAATTTTTTTAGCGGGCACACGGACTAATGTGTTGAATTTCTGGGGTTTTTATAGTGTGTTTTTTTCGTGGTATGCGGACCAGTCCGTATGTTACGGTATATTTTACATAAAAATTGCCAATAGTTGCAGTTTGAAAGTTGTCGAAAAACAAGTGTTTTATCGCAGATTTCTGCGGTTTTTATGTAACTCTACACCCGGCAAAAATCGACATCCCTATTAACAGGCCGCCCACAATACGATTAAAACATTTTCTATTTAATTTCCATAAAATACATTTAGTTTTTGCTATACCCCCAAGAAATACCTTCTCTATGAAATGGACAGCTTCCCCGGCTGTCCTTTTCGCTTTTAAATGATTAAACGAGCCAATTCCCCCTATTTTCTTGCTAAATACCGCGTTTTTTAGTAAAATTAA
>CALCGS010000015.1 GCA_937901165.1 uncultured Alphaproteobacteria bacterium | reverse complement strand
ATAGTTAAGTGAAGACATCTAAATAAGGAATACATAAATGGCAGTTAATAATAATAAAAAGAAAGTTGTAAAAAAAGTATCGCATGGTATTGCACATATCGTCGCGACAAATAATAATACACGTATCACAATCACAGACCAATCTGGTGCTGTGTTAACATGGGCAACCGCAGGGGCAAACAATTTTAAGGGTGCCAAAAAATCTACGCCTTATGCAGCAACAGTTGTTGCTGACGCTGTGGGCAAAAAGGTTGCAGAAATGGGTATGAAGACAGTTGATGTATTGATGCGTGGTATTGGTCAGGGTCGTGAATCTGCAGTTCGTGGTTTGGCAAATGCAGGTTTGATTGTTCAGTCTATTACTGATACAACACGTATACCGCACAATGGTTGCCGTCCAAAGAAAGTGCGTCGTGTATAAAACAATAAAAAATCCCCGTTTGGGGATTTTTTTGTTTTGGCATCCCAAGCTTAAATTGAAAATATTTGTTGACATGTTGTGTATTTGTGTTAGTATTTATCCTCGGTAAATGACAAAATAAAAGGTTGAAAATATGAATAAAGAACAAGTACGTGTTGTGTTTTGTAATGTCATAAATAAGGTGACTGGGAAACAGAATATTATAAACGCATATGAAGATAAAATGTCGCAAATTGCTAAATATACAGATACATTAAAGGATGATTCTGTAAAATCTGAAATCATTAAACAAACAGATATTGTTGCAGGTAGTGTGTTTGTTGATGAATCTGGTTATCCTTTTTATGTAAGACAATATAGCCCATATAGTTTAAAAACATCTAAGAAAGAAGTTTGTGCAAAAGTAAAGCAATTGGATGAAGTTATTAAAAAGTATGGTATTGATAAAACAAGATAAACAAAATCCCGATTTTAATCGGGATTTTTTATTTTTTTATTGCGAGTATTAAAGCAATTAACCAACCAATACCAGTCCAACCAAATAGCCAGCTATAAAAACGTATCCATAACATTTTGTTTTTGTCTTTTTTTGTTTGTTGGGCCAGCCAAACCGGTGCCATTGACACAATTATAAATAATAAAATTATTGCGATTTGTTTAAGAATTAAAAATATTTTTGGTAAATATAACAACATTTTTTTTCTTTTTTTTGGTATGAAAAAGGGGCTTGGTTTCAGCCCCCCATCATTGTTTTGGTATATTATATACCATATTTTTTGTTATTGTCCAGTTCTTCTTCTATTCTTAACAGTTGATTGTATTTTGCCATACGGTCTGTTCTGGACATAGAACCAGTTTTTATTTGACCAGCATTTGTTGCAACCGCCAAATCAGCAATGGTTGTATCTTCGGTTTCACCACTGCGGTGGGAAATTATTACACCATAGTTAGCCTGTTGCGCCATTTTTATTGTTTGTAATGTTTCAGACAAACTGCCAATTTGGTTTAGTTTAATAAGGATAGCATTGGCAGAATTTGATTTTATTCCACGTTCTAAACGTGCAGAATTTGTTACAAATAAATCGTCACCAACAAGTTGACATTTAGAACCTAATAATTTTGTCATTTTTTCCCAGCCATCCCAATCTTCTTCGCTTAAACCGTCTTCGATGGATATAACAGGGTATTTGCTGATTAAGTCAGTATAAAAAGATATCATTTCATCGGAATTTAACTTTTTACCTTCAAATTCGTAAATACCATCTTTGTAAAATTCAGATGCAGCGACATCCAAACCAATCGATATTTCATCGCCTGGAATATAACCAGCAGATTTAATAGCGGATATAATGGTTTCAATGGCCTGGGTACAAGAATTAAAGTTTGGTGCAAAACCACCTTCGTCACCAACATTTGTAGAATTTCCATTTTGTTTTAATATCTTTTTTAGATTATGGAATACTTCGGCCCCCATGCGAATTGCGTCCGATTCGGATTTTGCACCATTTGGAATAATCATAAATTCTTGGGCATCAAGTCCGTTATCAGCATGTGCACCGCCATTTATTATATTCATCATTGGACGGGGCAGGGTGTTTGGTGTTGAATTGCCATAAATAGATGCAATGTATTTGTATAATGGAACCTGTTTCTGATTTGATACAGCTTTGGCAACAGCCAATGATACGGATAATATAGCGTTGGCACCAAGTTTACTTTTGTTTGGTGTGCCGTCTAAATCTATCATTGTTTTATCGATTTCTGTTTGTTTTTCAGCATCCATATCAATAAGAGCAGGTTTGATAAATTCGTTTACATTTTTTACCGCTGTTGATACACCTTTGCCCATATAAGATTTGTCGTTGTCACGTAATTCTATGGCTTCAAATGAACCAGTTGATGCCCCAGATGGAACAGATGCACGTCCAAATGCACCACCAGATAATAACACATCACATTCGACAGTTGGATTGCCACGACTATCCATTATTTGACGTGCGTGTATATTTTTTATTGTGTACATATTTTATTCTCCTTAATGTTAGCCGTAATAGTATTGCGAAAATTAAATTAGGATTCAATAAAAAAATATGTTAAAATACGTATTAGTTAAGAAAATTATCTGGTTAAACAAAAAGGGAATAAAAATGAATTTTTGGAAAAAATTTTTATTATTGTTTGCTTGTTTTTTTGTTTTGGATTTATTTTTTATGTTGATAAAAAGTTTGATTGAAAATAGTATGTTTGGTGTATATATGTTTCCTTTGATAGCATTGTTGGTATTTGTTGTTGGATGGTTATGTGTGTTTTTTATGGTAAAATCGTCAAAAAATAATAATAAAAAAAGAAATTTATTTTTAGTAAATTTTGTGTCGTTTGTGATAATTATATCTGTGTTGATACTCGATGATGTGATGTTGTTTTTGTTAGAAAAAGATTTTCGAAATGAATTGTATTTTTTAAGTATTGGCTTTATGTTTTTATTTGTTGGATTTGTTATAGGACGGTTATATAATATGTTACCAAAAAATAAAAAATGAAGTAATTTCGGTTCTCGCCCGATCCGTCCAGATAAAATAAAATCCCCACTTCGCGGGGAATTAATTTTATGGGGCGGGTGACCGGGGTCGAACCGACGACAACTGGTACCACAAACCAGCGCTCTACCAACTGAGCTACACCCGCCATAACTTTTGGGCAATTTATCAGATTCTAACTTTCTTTCCCCAGTTAAAACCTTTGGTGGAGCTGATCAGACTCGAACTGACGACCCCTTGCATGCCATGCAAGTGCTCTACCAACTGAGCTACAACCCC
>CALCGS010000014.1 GCA_937901165.1 uncultured Alphaproteobacteria bacterium | reverse complement strand
GAAGTATCCAGTGCCGGTATTTTCGAAACAGACGATACTGGTTTTATGAAGCGTCAAATACAAATCGAAATAACCAAGGCAATTGATGGTTTAACCAAAACCGAACGCAAGGACAAAAACACCTTGACCAAAACGGTGCAAATTGCAACAAACAAGGTTATTCGTGCATCACTTGGTGCTGATAAAAAACCACAATATACTGTTCATTTTATACAAAAATAAAAAGGCGCCAAATTGGCGCTTTTTATTTTTAATTTTAATGTTGTTTTAATTTTGTTTTATTAGTATGATTAAACACAATAATAAATAATCAGGATAAAAAATGTCAGAAAAAATTATTTTAACAGGAATAAAACCAACTGGAACACCACATTTTGGTAATTACGTTGGTGCTATTAAACCAATTATAGAAACATCAAACAACAATAAAACATTTGTGTTTATTGCTGATTTACATGCATTAAACAGTATAAAAGATGCGTCTGAAATAAAACAGCACACATACGAAATCGCCGCTATATTTATTGCTTTGGGGTTAAATTTGGACAATGCTGTTTTATTCCGTCAATCTGATATTGATGCTATTTATAAACTATCTAACTTTTTAATGAACGTCACACCAAAGGGTTTAATGAATCGCGCCCATTCATACAAGGCAATAATGGAAAAAAACACTTCTGCTGGAAACGATATTGATGCTGGTGTAAACATGGGATTATACACATACCCTGTATTAATGGCGGCTGATATTTTATTATACAACACTGATATTGTTCCCGTTGGTGCCGACCAAAAACAACATGTTGAATTCGCACGTGATATTGCGGGATATTTCAACAATATATACGGCAATACATTCAAGTTGCCCGAACCTCTTATTGGTGAAACGAACGGAATTATTCCTGGATTGGATGGCCGAAAGATGAGTAAATCTTACGACAACACAATTCCACTATTCTTACCAGAATCACAATTAAAGAAAAAGATTATGCGCATCATAACGGATAGCAAATTACCCGAAGAATCCAAAGATGCCGACACTTCAACAATATTCCAATTATACAAACATTTTGCAAATCAAACAGAAATTGAGATTTTACGCAAAAAATTCACAAATGGTGGTATGGGATACGGCGATGCAAAACAGATTTTATTTGAAAAAATAAATTCCGTATTATCTGAATCACGTGAAAAATATGAATACCTAATGACACACACATCTGAAATTGATAAAATATTATCAGATGGTGCAGAACGTGCAACTATTGTTGCAAACGAGACAATAAATCGCGTTAAAAAAGTTATGTTAGGATAGCTTATTTTTATAAACAAGAAAGGAGAGAACACAATGAAAAAAAATATAATCTTACCAACAATATTGGCAATTTTGCTAGTATTTGCTATTTTTTATCCAAAACGCCCAGAACAAATTAAAACCATTTCTGTCACTGGCGAATGTACAACAACAATTCCACGCGACAAAACAGCAATAACATTACGTGTAAAAACATTAAATGAAAATTCGGCTATTTCTGTACACGATGCAACTGAATTGGCACGCAAAATCACAGATTTTGTAAAAACCCAACCTGCAACGGCACAAACAACCGATTTTACATCTTATGAAAAGACACAATGGAATAAAGATGCTGAAAAATACGAAGTTTTAGGAACACAAACAGAAATCGCCATTGAAATATCTTCGAACACAATGGAAACCATAGAAACAATTTTAACCGAATTTATGGGCGAACAAAATGTATATTCTGATAATTTGCGTATGTATGCCAGCACAAACGAAACACGTCACGCGATGGAATCTTGTTTAACCGAAGCCATTAAAAACGCACAAAATCGTGCATCTGCTATGGCTGCTGCCAGCGATATGAAAATTGGCAAAATGTTAAACGCATCTTATGGTACGCAACCAAAAATCGAACCAATTTCAAGAAATATGCCAATGTTGGCAGCAAAAGCATACACTGACAATTCCATTGATGCCAGTGGCACATTATCAACCACAGAAACAGAAATATCTGTATCTGTCAACGCAACATTTGAATTAAGATAAAAAATGAACGATACTATATCTGATTTCATAGACTATTTATTGCACACAAAAAATTATTCGGTGCATACCGCGACAGCCTATGAATCAGATATAATGGATTTTATAAATTTTTTTGGAAAATTCATTGGTTCTGCTCCACAACTATCTGATTTAGCAACCGCAGATACATTATGTTTTCGCTCTTGGTTGGCCGACCGTGCAAAAAGAAATCTTGAACACAAATCAACTGCACGTGCTTTATCATCTATTCGCGGATTTTATAAATATATCAATAAAAAATATAACATTGAAAACGAAGCAATATCTTTAATATCATCACCAAAAGTTCCGCGTAAATTATCCAAAGCTATCGAACCAACAGATATTTCAGATATGCATAGTGCAATCAAAGAAATTGATATCGAAAATCCATGGATTGGTGCGCGCGATTGGGCATTGATTGTACTGATATTTGGCTGTGGTTTACGTATTTCAGAAGCATTAAATCTAAAAAATTCAGATATGGAAAACAAACCTGATTTAATAAAAATCATTGGCAAGGGTAATAAAGAACGTTTAATTCCAATATTACCTGCGGTAAATGATGCGATTGAAAAATACATAAAACTGCGTCCGTTTGGTAATGCCCCAACTGACAATTTATTTCGCAGTGTACGCGGTCTGCCCATGTCTGCACGTATGGCAGAAAAAGTTATTGAAAAATTGCGGTGCTATTTACAATTACCCGATTACGTAACCCCACACGCTTTACGCCATACATTTGCAACGGCTTTACTTGCCGGTGGGGCTGATTTACGTACATTGCAAGAATTACTGGGACATGCATCACTATCTACAACCCAATTATACACTAAAGTAAATATGGCAGAAATCACGAACATATACGAAAACGCACATCCACGTGCAAAAAATTAAATCAGATGTAAAATAATCATTTATGTTCGCCCAAATATATTCCCATATTGTACGCGATTTCTAACAATGGATTATCAGATTCAACATAAGAATTAGACACCTGCAAACCTTCAATATTTGGATCGTATTCACAATCCCCAGACGTCATAACATCAGACAAACCAACCGTATGACAAACATTATTATTATATGCCGTCATTACATAGGTTTCATTATTTTCTATTGCCCGTAATGCACAGTCAGCCATTTTTGTTGCCAACAATCTATCTTCTGCGGTTGTATCCCCTGCCCTTTGAATATGTTCTGGATACGCAGTACGATTTACAATTCCAGCAGCATTCAATTTTCGTGACACAATATCCGCCGGTTTCCCAGAATGTCCACGTAACGACACACCTTCGGCAACCATAATTATACCATAATCAAGTGACGATTTTTTAACATGTTCTATCACCCTATCTATATCGAATTTTATTTCAGGAATCAATATTACACGTGCACCGATTGCCACACCTGCATTTAATGCCAAATGCCCACAATCGCGTCCCATAGTTTGAACAACAAACCAACGATGATGACTGCGTGCCGTCAACAATAATTGGTCACAATAAGAAGTCAACTGTTGCACAGCCGTACTAAAACCGATTGTTCTTTCTGTAAAAGGTATATCCATATCAATTGTTTTTGGAATACATATCAATTGCAAATCAGAATATATTTCGCGCGTATACCACGCAAGAGATATACTGCCATTTCCACCAATTAAAATCAACGCATCAAATTTTAATTCCTGTAAAGATTTGCGTAATTGTTTATTAAAATGCGCCAATTTTCCCTGTTCTAAGGCACCTTCAAAATTCATCCGTTTTCCAGGATGTCCATTATTTAAAAAACTGCCGGCCAAATGCATTGTCGCCGTAGGAATCGTATTCAAATCCAACTTTATAATATCAGGCACATTTCCTATCAATCCGTCTGTACCGTCTAAAATTCCATAAACATCCCAACCGCGCAAATTTGCACCAGCCACAATTCTTTGAATTGCAGTATTTAACCCAGAACAATCACCCCCGGTTGTCATAACGGCTATTTTTTTCATTTTATCCCCCTATCACGAATTACCACTTATTATATCACAAAAAAATTGACAATACCATTATATTTGCAATACTTGCAATATATTCAAGGAGATTTTTATGGCCACATCTGAAACTATTGGAAAAACAAAGAAAAATTCAACCGATGATTTAATTAGCAGTTCTATTGCGAAGCAAAATTCGTGGCTTGCAAATCGCAGGACATATTCTCGTCGAATATTAAAGTCTATTGATGCATTTGCAAAACCAAACAAAAAGACCGCAGAACCACAAAAAAGAAATAATAACAATAATTCTTTACGCGGTTATTGGTTTCCAATTTTATGTGCATTTATTGTAATATTCATTACAATATTGGTATGTTTTGGTTTGTTACACACACCAAAACGCGACATTATCCCAAACGCACCTGACCAACACACGACACAAACTGCGACAGAAATTACGGCACCTTTATTTGACATTGTCCGCATTGAAAACAATGGGAACATTATAATTGCCGGTCGCTGGTTGCCAAACAAACCAATATCTATTTTTGCAAACAATAAAATAATCGCCACAGAAACCACAGATAATAATGGCGAATTTGTTTATGCACCACGTCACGAATTAAAACCCGGTAATTACACTTTGTATTTACTAGGAACAAACCCTAAAACAAAATCTGAAAACAAAGTGTTTTTATACATTTCCGATAAAGGGGCTGAAAATTCTATGTCTTTATTGATGACCAAAGACGGCAGTTCTGTTTTACAAGCACCAACTGTTTTATCAGATGGCGATTTATCAGTATCAAAAATTGACTATTTATCAAACGGTCGCATCGTTGTAAGTGGGGACGGTTTACCAAGATTACGTGTATCAATGACATTAAATGACGAACAACTGGGTTGGGCGCATATATCAGACTATAAACATTTTGGATTTGGCGCAGACGTTGGCGAATTAATTTCGGGACAAGAATATGATTTATCTATCCGTATGCACGATGGCGACGGCAATATTATTTCCAGAATAACACATCATTTTACCATGCCCAAAATGACAGGTGACGACGATACATTTTATACTGTCCGCAAAGGTGATTGTTTATGGATTATTGCCAGAAACTTTATGCGCAAAGGCATTTTATTCAGTATGATTGCCCAAAGAAATAACATAGATAATCCAGATTTAATTTTTCCGAAACAAAAATTACAGATACCTGTAAAAAAATAACACAAAGGAAATTTATTATGAACGAAACAAAAAAAGAAACAAAACAAGAATTTAAAATAACAACCATAAAAGCAAAACAATCTGATTTATTGTATCAAATTATGTATCTTAAAAAGATGATACGGGAAAATCCAAATTTAATAACATGGTTAAGCAAATTAAATAAAATAGAACACGAATTGAAAACATGTGGTCTTTTATCCGCCAAAAACGAACGCATTTATCAAAAAAAGATAATAAAATTATTCAAGAAATGTCACGATAAAAAAATTGGTGTTCCCAAAATACAGAACACCAATTTTTGTTTTATGTTTACTAAATCCAACGAACTGGATATCAACTTATCTTACAACCTGGGCTGTGATTTTATCATGATGCTTATAATTTTTTAACAAATAATCCTTATAATTCCATTTTAACATACCCTGCCAGTTATTATCTGGAATTTCCATTGTTGGCAATTCATACGGTTGACGTTCCAATTGAGTATTTACCTGATTTATTTGATTTTGATAAATATGTGCATCTTCCAAATGTCCAACCAACATTCCTGGCTTATACCCCAATTCTTTGGCATAGAGCAATAATAACATCGCATAAGATGCAATATTAAATGGCACACCCAAAAACATATCACAAGAACGCTGATACCAAACCAAATTTAATTTATCACCATTGATTAAAACCTGATGTGCAATATGACATGGTGGTAATGCCATTTGTGACATATCTGCTGGATTCCAAGCTGATACATACGCACGACGATTTGACGGATCTACACGCAATGTATTAATTACATTTTGAACCTGGTCAACACCATATTTTTCATCTGTATTTATACGTCCCTTTACTGGGTATGGTGCGCCAAAATGTCGCCACTGATAACCGTATACCGGTCCTAAATCTTTTTCATCATTTGCAATCTGGTTTTTAATATCTTGTGATGCAGGTCCGTTTACAGCTTCGTATTCTTTAATTGTTTTTTGAACTTTTACTGGATTTCCCCATTCATTCCATATACGACATTTACGATCTTGCAACCACTGTTTATCTGTATAACCCTTTAAAAAGAATTCTAATTCTGCCAAAGTACTTTCCAAAGCCATTTTTTTTGTAGTAATCAAAGGAAAACCCTGTGACATATCGTGTTTAAAAGTTTCAGAAAATACACGTATTGTATTTTCACCAGTACGCTTATTCATCTGCCAATCATATTCTTTTGTTGTAGGATTATAATTTTTTACAATAATTTCACGTAATATATCTAAATATGCTTTCATTTTTCTATTCCTTTTTTCTATTCCTTTGTTTCTTGATTCTCTCTCGCAAAACTTAGATACTTGGTGCGGGCGAAGGGAAACCGAGTGCATAAACACACAACAAGTTGCGTTATTAGCAACGAGTTGATGTGTGCGTCACGAGATTACCCGCTTCATACACGACCAACCTAAATCTTGGTGCGGGCGAAGGGAATCGAACCCTCGTCTAAAGCTTGGGAAGCTTTCGTGCTGCCATTATACCACGCCCGCTAAAAAAACATTGTAATTCTAACTATATTTTTACATTTTATCAAGAAAAAACTATACAAAACACCCCTATTTACGCTTTGTCACTGACTTTATTGTATCATTTATTTTACTATTTATCTTTTGTGTTGTTTCTTTGGCCTCAGCCAGCCATTTTTTCATCCGTGCCCTTAACCAACGTTCATAAAACACAAACAATCCCCCCGCACCTATCAATGGCAAAACATAATAAATTATACGATATGCTAGTAATGCACCAAATATATTTGCCTTGTCCACATCATCTGGTAATGCCAACAAGAATATAGTTTCAAAAACACCAATTCCGCCAGGCACCTGACTAAACACACCGGTTGTTTGTGCGATAACAAACAATCCAATATACGTACCAAAAGAAATATCCCAAAACGGTTTTAAACAAAAATACAAAACCAATCCAGCCAAAACACTATCGGTAATTCCAAGCAATGTTTGTAAAAATGCCGTTTTTGTTGTTGGAACCTTAAATATCAACTGACCAATTTTCAAATTCTTTTTATGGCAAAACACAGTCATTGCAAAATAAGCCAACAACGCAACCAAACAAAACGCAAATAATGCCCCCAAACCAAAACTAATTCCCAAAGATTCAGAAATTAAATCCCGCGGTATTAAAAAAAATCCAATTAAAACAATCGCCGCACAGCCCAAGAAATACGTAAATCCAGAAAATGTCAGCATTTTAATTATATCCCCACCCCTAATTCGCCAACGGGTATATAAACGATACCGAATCGCACCGCCACTGACCACCGCATGCCCTGCATTATTGCTGATTGCGAATCCCAACATTCCTGCCAACATCCATTTCCACCACGAAACCTTACCCCCAACATAATTTAATGCCAAATAATCATACAAAGACAAAACAACATAACCTGCAATACACGCAATACATGCAAATAACAAATTCCTTAGTGGGATATTGGTGATAGAATGCACAATATCACGCAATTCATAATTGCGTAATTGCCACCACAACATAAATGCCGCCAATATAAAGAAAAACACACCAGCATAACTGATAAGTTTTTTGAATATACGTTTTGCTTTTACTGACATAAACATCCTTTATAAAAAATCAGCATAGCAATTTCAAAAAGAAAAATCAAACTTAAAAAAAATTGCAATTATCAAATACACCCTTATAATATGAAAAAACAAAGGATTTACAATGACTAGACCATCTTTAAGACAAAACAATCAAATACGCCCCGTTTCAATTGAAACAAATGTAAATAAATGGGCCGAAGGTTCTTGTCTTATAAAAATAGGCGGCACCCATGTTTTATGTACCGCGAGCATAGAATTAAATCAACCACTGTGGAAACGCCAACAAAATAAAACTGGCGGTTGGGTAACCGCAGAATATTCTATGTTACCACGTGCATGCGATATGCGCAAAAGCCACGAAAATTTAATCAAAGACCACAGAAGCACAGAAATTTCCAGATTGATTGGCCGTTCCTTACGCAGTGTTGTTGATATGGAATTATTGGGCCGTCATACAATAACAATTGATTGCGATGTTTTACAGGCCGATGGCGGAACCAGATGCGCAAGTATCACGGGTGGATTTGTTGCTTTATCGTTGGCAGTTCAAGAATTGATTAAACGCGGTCGCATACACAACAACCCAATTCGTGAACATATTGCCGCAATAAGTACTGGAATACGAAACAATGAATTAATATTGGATTTAGATTACGAAGAAGACAGCTCAGCAGAAATTGACGCAAATTTTGTAATATCTGAATCAGGTAATTTAATAGAGGTTCAGGCAAGTGGCGAACAACACCCATTTTCCCCCGAACAATTGAATGAAATGATAAAAATGTCTGCCACTGGGTGTCAAAAATTGATTTCATTACAAAAACAGGTTTTAAGCGAATAACACAAACCATCCTGCACAGGATGGTTTTTTATTTGCTATAAAGTACTATTTTCGATAAAATACAACGTATGCGACAAGAATTATTTAATTTTCTTAATACAGATTTACAATTTATCAAGGGTGTTGGCCCCGTACTTGCATCACGATTTGAAGATGTGCTTGGTGGACGACGCGTACTTGATTTTTTATTACACAAACCTGCATATATTCGCCATCGCGATATAATTGATTCTGTATCTGACATAGAACCAGGCACAATCATAACAATAGAATTACAAATAAAATCACATCACAGGGGCAGTTCTTTTGGTCGTCGTCGCCATCCAACCCGTATAATATGTGCCGACAAAATGGGAAATCGTGTCACCATACAATTTTTTAATGCACATTATTTGGATTACTGGTTACAAAAACTGCCTATCGGTCAATGGCGAATAATAAGTGGAAAACTTGAAAATTCATCTGGTCCAATTATAAATCATCCCGAATTCATAGAAACAATAGAAAACGCGAAAAACATACCATCAATTCAAACCGTATACCCAACAGGCGAAGGTTTAACACAAAAATTATTCACAAATATCCGCAATCAAATATTTACTAAATTGATAGATATTGCACACAATGAACCCGATGACCGTTGTCGTGAATTTTTTGATAGTCTATACCAAATTCATTTTCCACAACAAGACGATGATTTAACTCCACATTCATCATATATTTTAAAATTAGCATATTGCGAATTATTGGCACACCAATCTGCAATCGCCATCAGCAGAAAAAACAGAATATCTGTCCGTAATCGCCGTCCAATACGCGTTGCAAAACACAAATACACTGACGATTTTATAAAAACATTGCCTTTTACACTAACAGACGCACAAACCAGTGTTTTACAAGAAATATTTACAGATATGGACAAAGATATTCCAATGATGCGCCTGGTCCAGGGTGATGTTGGTTGCGGCAAAACAATAATCGCATTGATATCTGCATTAAAAATGGCCGAATCTGGGGGACAAAGTGTACTTCTGGCCCCAACTGACGCTTTGGCACAACAACATTTTCAAAAAATAAAACCTATGTGCGACAACATTGGAATTATATGCGATGTTTTAACCGGACGCGACAAGGGGGTATCACGACGCGAAAAATTGACATCTTTGCGGTCGGGCCGCACAAAAATAGTAATCGGCACACACGCCCTATTTTCAGATGACGTTATTTACAAAGATTTAGGACTGGTAATCATCGATGAACAACATAGGTTTGGGGTAAATCAACGTGAAACGATGCGTGCCAAAGGAAATAATACAGATTTGTTAGCATTATCTGCCACCCCTATTCCACGCACTTTATCAATGACAATGTATGGTGATATGGATATATCAATAATAAAACAAAAACCTGCGGGACGTTTACCAATTATAACATCCAAACTGCCCATATCACGCACAAGTGATTTAATAGACAGAATTACACCACAAATAAATTCTGGTGCCAAAGTATTCTGGATTTGCCCATTGGTTCAAGACGAAACTGGCGATGGTGCTGCGGCGGCTGTTGCCCGACATGAATATTTATCAAATATATTCAAAAATGTTGGTTTGGTACATGGTCAAATGGATAAAAACGAACGCGATAAAATAATGTCTGAATTTGCAAATAATAATTCAAAAATGTCTTTATTGGTCGCCACAACGGTTATAGAGGTTGGAATCGACGTCCCCAAGGCATCTATTATTATAATAGAAAATCCAGAATTATTCGGTTTGGCAACATTGCATCAATTACGCGGACGTGTCGGACGTGGCAACACGCAATCGTATTGTATTTTATTATTTGGGAAAAATATAAGTCCTGACGGATTAAAACGTTTGGATATTTTATGCGAAACTAACGATGGTTTTGTTATCGCCGAACAAGATTTAATGATGCGTGGCATTGGTGAATTATTGGGCACACGACAAAGCGGTTGGATAAACTATCATTTTGCTGATTGGCGCGAACATAGGGATTTGTTCAAATTGGCAACACGTGCCGCCGCTGATAATTATAATGAAGATTGGACACATGATTTAATGTACATATTTAATTGTGGGGAAAATATATATGCTTAAACGAACAATTTTATTTGTTTTTTTATCATTCTCAATTTCATTTTCTGCATTTTGTGCAAATTTAATAAATGATACTGAAACAGAAAATTTACTATATGAAATTATAAGCCCACTTGCCAAATCGGCAAACATCCCAGAAAACAGATTACAAATTCATATAATAAACGAAGATAGTTTTAACGCTTTTGTACGTGGTGGTGATGATATTTATATATATACAGGATTGTTAAAACAAATAAAAAACCCCAATGCTTTACAAGGTGTAATTGCCCACGAATTGGGACATACAATCGGTGGACACATGGCACAAATGTCCGCAAGAATGGATGCAGAATTAAAAAGAACATTATTGGTTCAGGCACTGGGCATTGGTTTAATGGTTGCCGGTGGCAATCCATCATTGGGTGCTGGGGTACTGGCTGGGTCATCTGGAATTACCCAACAATCAATGCTATCTTTTTCACGTGACGAAGAAAGAATTGCGGATGACATGGCAATTGATTTAATGATAAATGCAAAAGTAAATCCAAATGGATTGATTGATGTATTTGAACAAATGCAAATTATGACCGGTGCCATAGAATCAAAAATAAACCCAAACAAAATCAATCATCCTTTAACCGCCGAAAGATTAAATAATGTAAAAGAAAAAATAAGCGCCACACAAAACAAACAAATATTTTCTAAAACACCCAAAAACATATCTGAACGTTATGAAATAATGCGTGCTAAATTGATTGGCTATTTAGACACATTTGAAAAAACAAATACAAAATATCCAAAATCAGATAAACTTCTCATATTAACAAGTGGGGTTTATCAGAATGCAAATGGAACAATTACAAACGGAGTTGATAGTTATGTTTTAATTCCAAATGCAGGTGTTGCAACTGAAAGATTACTTATTGATGGCACAACTTATTATGTAAGTGTTAGTGGCACTGTTGATGATGGTTCACATGCTTTGGAAGATTTAGTTAATTATGATAACAAAATATTGCAACTTTCTTACAATACAGTTAATGTTAAAACTTATGTTAAAAATGGCTCAAATTATTCATTAAGAGACCAAAATCACAGAACATATCACGTAAGAGCTGGCAACACAATTTCAAATATTCCAAGTGCTTATGTTGATGGCTTAACATTTAATTGTTTTGCTACTTCAACTTGGGCATTGGGTGAAAAAGAAACAGATGTAACAGAATTTGATTATTCAACACCTATAACACAAGAAGTAACACTTTATGCACATTTCTTGAAATGTGAAGTTGTTATCAATGGTTATGTTAGAGCAAACGCAA
>CALCGS010000013.1 GCA_937901165.1 uncultured Alphaproteobacteria bacterium | reverse complement strand
ACAAAGAACTATTTCTATATGCCAATTTATTACAAATGATGACGGACATGGAAATCCAATCGCTATCAATTTCGATGGAAAAAGAACACAGACTTTTAATGGTTTGTCCCAAGAAAAACAATCGGAAATTTTAAATAACTATAAATTACAAGTATATGTTTGTACCGGAACAGATGACGAAAAACTGGAATGGTTCCATACTATCAATATCGCCGGCAAAGTTATGACAGAACAAGAATTGTTAAATGCAGATTATACTGGAACTTGGTTGACTTGTGCAAAATATCACTTTTCTAAAAAACAAAATAATGAAGCAATCAATTATGCTTATTATGACAATGACGATAAAAAAACTCTGCTCGCATTTACAAACGATGATGCAAACAGACAAGAATTATTAAATTGCGTGTTGCACTGGATAACCAATAATGACAATACCAAAGATTCTTCTACAATTAAACAATATATGGCAACACACCGATTTGATGACAATGCTGACGATTTGTGGAATTACTATAAATCTGTGATAAATTGGGTTAAACAAGTTTTTTCTTGCTATCGCAAAGATATGAAAGGATTAAACTGGGGATTGCTGTATAATAAATATCATACAAATAATTATGATGCACAAATTATAGAACAACAATTATCAGAACTGTATAACCAATACGATGTCGATGGCGATGGTATGCATAAATCTGGATTTTATGAATATGTGCTGTCTGGGGATAGAACACTTATATGGAAACGAATATTCACTGAAAAACAACAACGTCAAGCCTATGCAAATCAGGGTAATAAATGTGGCGGACGCTGCGGACGTAAATTGCCTTTCTCGGAACTAGAAGCACATCATAAAATCGCATTTGCAGATGGCGGCCAAACAACTATCAATAACTGTTTGATGCTTTGTCATGATTGCCATGCCGATATAACCGCCAAACAGAATAGCGAAAAATAATATTTCGCTGTTCTGTTTTTAAATCAAATAGCAAATTATTTTAAACCAGAACAAAAAAAACCGTCCAATTTGCATTTAATTTCTTTTTCTATCGTGGCACGGCATTTTATAAACACTTTCTGGAAATGTTGGCCATTTGCACAGCAGTATCGGTTATTGCGTTTGCCATTGGCGAGTTTGCACACAGTTTATTTGGTATATAACAGGAAAAAGTCCCTGTGGCAGGAACGTAAAAAATATTACATAATAACGTTGTCTTAAATGATATAAACACAGCCAACCCAAAGTATCACTGAGGGTTCGGAGGTCACATAAGACAGCAATGCACCAGTAACCTAAAAAAACTTGGTAGCGTTGTAAAATCGTCCGACGAAAACCTTTACTTTCACAAAATTTTTGAAAGTAATGTTTGGTGGAATTATCCACAAAATTTCATAATTTTATGGCCACCCATCCGGGCGATTCTTTTTTTAGATTATTATATCAACGTTGTTTTGATAAAGCCTTATCAATATATGCGTTATATACAGAATCCGTTTTGGTTGGATTTTTCATCAAATCACGTTGTAATTCTTGTTTAAATTGTTTTTTTGCCTGTTCTTTGGCCACGTGTTGTTTTTTATCCATAACAAAACCCGATGCACATAAAGACATAATAAGGATAACGAGTACAATTTTTATGACAGTGTTTGATGAAATATTTTCGCGCCATGTACCGATTTTTTTCAATTCTTTATCGACATCTTTCATTTTCACGATTCTGTTATTGTCTAAATACACATTTGACATTTGTTATCCCCATAAATTTTACATCTATTGTAATTTATATCAAAATATTTACAAGAAAAAACCACCACACGGGCGGTTTTGAATTTCGGTTTTTACATCGTGTTCAACTGGACTTAATTCTGGCGACGACCTACTCTTCCGTGGCTTAAGCCAAAGTACCATCGGCGA
>CALCGS010000012.1 GCA_937901165.1 uncultured Alphaproteobacteria bacterium | reverse complement strand
TTTTTTTCTACTTCCAGATTTTTTTTAGTTCTTTTATCAACTTTATTTATAAAATTATTAAATAATAAATTATAACAAAAACCTATAATTTGTGCCAATGTGATATTCAGCATTATCCCAGCAAGCACAAAAAAACCTAAAACAAAAAACACACCAACCAACCAAGTAAGTCCACCAGCAATAGCCAAAACATCATTTGCAACCAACACACCACACAATCCCCCAAAAGTACTACTTGGTGCAATCAATCCAAACCCTGCACACCCCAAACATACAGCAACAAAAACGCGTAAAAAATTATATTCAGGTGTAATTTGTTCATTATTTCCAAGCACCAAATACACCCCACCCCTGATAACGCATAAAAACACAAATAAACTTGGCACAAAACCTATAAAATAACGACATCCAGAAATAAGATTTCCAATAATCCCATGTTTACCAAATGTAGATACCGTTGCCACACCATCTAAATAAGAATTATGAAATAATAACGCAATTATACATACAGCCCCCACAAGCACCAACGCAACACCTGCGGCACGAACAAGCAAAGTTTTCAATGCATCCGACAATCGTTCTGGTAAAAATCTAGACTTTTTTTCCATACAATCTATTTTATCACAAAAAAAACATTAAAGTAATTTTATTTTTTTCTAACATAAACCAACACAAAATCCGCACACACCATACCAATAAATGCCCCCAACAAAACATCTGTTGGCCAATGCGCCCCTATTGCAATTCTGGACAAACCTATAACAATAGCCAAAGTCCAAGTAAAAAATTTAATCTTACGCCCCAACAACATTCCCAACATAACCAATCCTGCAAACGATGCGACCGTATGCCCCGAAGGCATAGAATTAAATGCCCACTCATAAACAAAAGGTTTAAACCCGACAACATCAAATATTTCAAAAAATATAGGTCTAAATCTGCCAATACAAACTTTTAATATCAACGCAACCAAAGACGCACAAAAAACCGAAGCTAAAACCAAAAAAGAATAATTATTTTGTACTTTGGAAAAAAAATCTTTAACAATAGAACGCAATCTAAACCATCTAACTTGAACATTTGGTTTGTTTCTATTTTGCAATGTTTTTCTTACATAAACCCAAACAGACAAAACCGCAAATACCCCCAACCATATTTTAGCATCAAATATAAATTCTATATAACGCCACAAAGAACAATCAAATTGTCTAAAAAATAAAAACACAGGTTTATCAAACCAAAACACACCCAACAAAACCAGTGCAATAACTACAAACATTGCCCCACATAATAATTTAGTTTTTATTTTATTTTGTTCTGACAAAAACATAATCCATCACCTTTATAAATTTACATTAATAATTTTTGATACACAGCATCATCCATCAAAATACGAACTGCCATCGCAACAGATAACGCATCTTCAACTGCCCCATTTTTAATTGATGGGCATGCATTTTTAACCATATCAACATCCACAGATAAATCCGCATTAAAATCTTGTGCATTAAAATCATTATTTACCAAATTTATAAAAAACACATTTTGTTGATGTTCGGAATTTATACTCGACAAACACACAATAGGAAACACACCACGACCATCAATATCACGTCCATTGCCACTACGCATAGATTGATTTAATAATTGCAATGCCCCACCATTAGATAATTCTATCCTATTTCCCAACCTTGCAAATCCAGCCGTAGGTGTCCCAACCAACACGCCACGTCTATTTTCATAAAACGCACTCGCAATTAACTCTGCTGTTCCCCTTGTTGTATCAGAAATTAAAACAACAACCGGTGCATCTGTCATTTCTTTTCCCCCTGGAACAACCTCTAACTCTTCATTATCTTGTTGAATAATACGCATAACAGGTTTTTCACCAATAAAACTGCCTGCTATTTTTGCAGCACTTTTAATATTTTCACCATCAGCCACACGCAAATCTAAAACAATTCCCTGCACATTTTCGTATTTTTCGAGTGCTTCATTTATAATCGCCCCAGCATTATCAGAAATTTTATGCACAACAAATTCCAAAATATTTTTATCATTTGACTTTCTATTTATAACATCAACATCTGCGACAATAATACTTGCACGTCTAACAACCACATTTTTTTCACCGTATGGGGTAAGCAATAACATTTTATCTGTTCCAGAATTATTTCCCCACAACGCCATATCCAAATCAGCATCAGACATATCAGGAACGCTTTCACCATTTATTTCTGCAATTAAATCAAACACTTGTATTCCTGCCAAATCTGCTGGGCTTCCACTAACGATACTACCGACCCTAAATTCACCACCTGTATCACGCCACCCAGTAATACCAATACTGGTAAGCACTCTATCTTCACCACTTTGTATTAAACTAAAATCAGAAATATATTTTCCGCGTTCATCCACAGACGTCAACAAAGCATCAACAACAACTTGATACAAATCATTTTCAGACATTTGGGCAATTTGCGAACTATTTTGACGCATTTTTAACATCATAGCCGTTGTAATTTCGCCATATTCATCCCAATTTTTTTCTTCTGGTTTTACATAATTCGCAACAATAACATCATCCCAAGATAAAACAAGTCTGTTGTCTGTTGCAAAAATACTTGCCTTTGGGCTAATTTTATCCAAACTCTCGACAACAAAATTCAAACTTTTTCCACCGAAACTAACAGTATCTAATTTTTGATAAATTTCCGAAAACATCTTGGATGTTTCCACAACATTTATACCATCAACAACCGGATTTTCTGTTGAAAACAACCCCTCTCCAAACACAGGAAATATCAGGCATGCAAAAAACACAGAACTAATAAAATTTTTTATAAACATTTTAATCCCTCCATATTTTTTACATGCACATCATATTAATATTTAGTATCCCGCAAATTAAAGTGATACAAAATAACGTTTGAAATATAAATACTCGTCAAAGTACCCATTACAACCGAAAATGTCATAGCAACTGCAAAATCTTTCAACATTGCACCACCAAACATATACAAACCAATCATCGCCAAAATAGTAGAAACACTGGTCATAATTGTACGTCTAAACATTTCATTAATGGACAAATCAATCAAATCAGACATTGGCATTTTATGATATTTTTTAATATTTTCATCTATACGGTCATAATTCACAACCTTATCATTAATAGAATACCCTATACCCATCAAAATAACCGCAATGGCTGTCTGATTAAATTCCAATCCAACCGCAGAAAAGAATCCAAACATCAAAACAAAATCCAAAATCAGCGATACAAAAGACCCAACCGCATACCCACCACGATAACGAATCCAAATATAAACACTCATCAAAACAAAAGACACTAATACCGCCAAAATACCACCACGTACTAATTCACCACCAATTTTTGGTCCAACAATTTGCACCTGTGAATATTGCACGTTATCACCTAAAATATCTTTTATTTGACGAACCCTTTCATTTTGCTGGGTATCTGTTGCACCTTTTGGCAAACCAACACGCACCAATATAGCATCACCATCCACCGCCTGTAATTCAGGTTTAAATTTTGCTAACTCTGTTCTCATTTTATCGATAGTATATTCTTGATTTACTGGTTTAACTTCCATAGAAATACCACCAGCAAAATCAATACCATAATTCAACCCACGAATCAACAAAGACAAAATGGACAACAACACTAAAGCCCCAGAAATCCAATACGACAATTTACGATATTTCATAAAATGTAATTTCATAACCCACACCTTTTTTATTTAACAAAACCAACTTTTTTATTTTTACCGTTCATATACCAATCTATAATAACCTTTGACAAAGATAGGCATGTAAACAAAGTTGTAATAACACCAATGGACAAAGTCACCGCAAAACCACGAATAGGTCCCGCCCCAAATTGGAACAAAATCAACGAACAAATTAAATTCGTTAAATCACCATCCATAACCGTTTTGATAGAACGATGGAATCCAGCATCAACCGCCCTAAGTGTTGGCATTCCTTCACGAATTTCATCACGGATACGTTCAAACGGCAAAATATTTGCGTCCACCGCCATACCAAGCGTCAAAACAATACCCGCAATTCCCGGCAAAGTAAGTGTCGCCCCAAGCAATGCAGACACACCAACAATCATCGCTAAATTTACCAACAATACAATATCTGCAACCAAACCAAATCCGCGATAAAACAACACCATAAATATTAAAATAAATAACACACCAACCGCAGATCCAACCTTTCCTGCCGCAATGGTATCAGCCCCCAAACCGGCCCCCACGGTACGCTCTTCTATGACCTGCAACGGTGCCGGCAACGCACCACTACGCAACAAAACAGCCAAATCTTTTGCCTGTTGTAAAGTAAACCCACCAGAAATCTGACCACGTCCCCCAGGAATTGGTTCACGAATTGTTGGTGCAGATAAAACCTTACCATCCAATACAATTGCAAATCTTTCATTTACATGTTCTGTGGTAAGTCTTGCAAACTTTCGCGCCCCAGTTGCATCAAAAACAGTTGTCACAACCGGCATAGAATTTTGGTCAAAATCAGCCTGCGAATCTTTCAAAGATTCCCCCGACACTTCTACCCTTGAATATACAGGAACCATTTGTCCAGGAATATCCATATAAGGCAAAAATTCTGTACCATTTGGTGCATGTCCAGAATACAACTGTTCTGTTGTAATATTTTCATTTACCAAATGAAATGTCATTTTTGCAGTTTGCCCAATCAAATCTTTAATATGTTCTGGATTATCAACCCCTGGCAACTGAATAAGAATATACTTTCCACCCTGACTTTGAATTGATGGTTCTTTTGTCCCAAGTGCATCAATACGTCTGCGTACAATTTCTATACTGCGTGCCAAAGCATCATTTATCATTTCCTGTTTTTGTTTCTCTGTATAAGATACTGTTATAACATCACCACTTGAAGAAATATCAACACCAGAGCCCAACACACTTTTCAATCTTCCTTTGGCATCAGACAAATCGTTTGAATCACGAACAGTCAACGACACAACACCATCATTATTACGCAACCCAGAAAAACGAATTACACCTTTATTTCTATCAATCAAGGCACTACGAACATCATCATACAACTGTACTGCCTTGTCTTGGAACATTGTATTTGTATCCACCTCTAATAATAACTGCGCCCCCCCTTTCAAATCCAACCCTAATGGCACAGGTTTAATCCAAGAAGGAAAATACTTTGATGCCTGTGGAACCATTGTTGGCACAGCAAGCAACACACCAAACACAGCAACAAAAATAATTGCTAACTTTTTAAACATACCCCAATCCTCTTTTTATTTTTCATCTTCAACATTAGCAATAGCGTTTTTATTAACTTCAATAACAACACCCTTTGCAATTTCCATTTCAACAGTTTTATCATTTATTTTAACAACTTTACCGTATATTCCACCGGCCAAAACACGATTACCAACCTTGATAGCATCCAACATTTTTTGATATTCCGCCATACGTTTTTTATTTGGTCTGACCATAAAGAAATAAATGATAGCAAAAACCACAGCACAATAAATAATCATACCCAACCAATCAGATTTCTGGGCAACTTGTGCGGCATTATCAACAACGACTTGTGTATTTTCAACTGTTTGTTCCATAAGATTCTCCTTTTTAATATCGTCAGAATAGAAAAAAATACGCAAAAAGTAAAGAAAAAACTATATTCTTTCAAACATTGCATCTAAATCAGCAAAAGGTATAAATTTATACACAGGTCTTCCATGATTGCATTGACCGCCCCGCTCTGTCTTTTCAATATCTCGCAACAATACATCCATCTGCACAAAGTCCAATTTTTGTCCAGCACGAACAGAATGATGACATGCATAATTCGCCAATTTAAGATGTAATTTCTCACTTAATTGTGAAGAATGCCCATTTTCACGAATCTCATCTGCAATTGCACGCAACAAATCTGCCCAATTTAAATCCCAATCTGCCGGTTTTTCAAATATAGCAATTGCTTCATCACCAAACGCATCTAAAACCAATCCCGATATTTTTAATTCATTTTTTATACTTACAATTGCATCTACATCTTCTGTACGCAAATTTACAACAATCGGTGTCAACAAAGGTTGCGATTTTATCTTACGTGCACGCAATTTTTCATATGTTATTCTTTCATGTGCTGCATGCTGATCAATAACAACCAACTGTTCCCCTGCCTGGGCCAAAATATATTTATTTCCAAGTTGTGCAAGTGGCCTACCCAATGGGCAATCCTGAAAAGTTGGCAATGCACATTTTTCAACACTTGATATTTTTTCATCTGTCTTAACAACCGTTTTTTGGAAATCTGTATTCCAAAATTTGTTTACATTGCCCGTATCACGAACCACAAAATTTGACGCATTAAAATTCACGCTATGCGGCAAAACATCACGCATAGCACAATTTTTATTATCATCTTTCTTTTCAAAATTTTGTCCAAAAATAAAATTATTATTCGAATAATTTTGATTCATTGTTTTTGATAATCTATTTCTTAAAACCTTGATAATAAAAGCACGTACATGTTCAGGTTCTAAAAAATGCACATCGGTTTTTGCCGGCGACACATTTACATCAACACTTCTTGGTTCCACAGATAAATATAACGCACACAACGGAAATTCACGTGCATGCATAACATCCATATACGCAGCACGCAAAGCACCGACCAAAATTTTATCTTTAACACTTCTGCCATTTACAAATAAATATTCATCAACCCCAGACGCACGTCTTAAAGTTGGTTCAGAAATCCAACCAGAAATTCTCATATTTGATGACAAAGATTTTTCATCAACATCCAACATACGCCCACGGATATCATCACCCATAACCATCGCAAGTCTTTCAAGCGGGTCTTGATTTTTTGGGAATCGCCATTTATTGTTCAAAACAAATCCGACATCATTTCGTGCCAACGCAAGTCTTTTAACAACATCGACCACAGACATTAATTCTGCCCTATCACCACGCAAAAATTTTAATCGTGCAGGCGTTTTAGAAAATAAATTTTCAACCCTTATGCGTGTTCCCACCTCCCAATCACATGGCTTTATTTGACGCGTCGCACAATCCAAATGCAATCCATTTTTTTCCGCCTTGTTATATGTATCTATCGACATATCAGATACAGATGCAATAGATGGCAATGCTTCCCCACGAAACCCCATAAAATTTATATTTAACAAATCGTCATCTGGTAATTTAGAAGTCGCATGTCTTTCAATAGATTTTTCCAAATCATGTTGCGACATTCCCATACCATTATCAACAACACTAATAAGTGTACGTCCACCATCAACAACATCAACAACAATTTCATCAGCACCCGCATCCAAAGCGTTTTCAACCAATTCTTTAACCACAGACGCTGGTCTTTCAACCACTTCCCCTGCGGCAATTTGATTGACAAGATAATCCGGCAACACCCTAACTGACATATAAAACCCCTTTCCTTCAAAGAACCAATTTTAGTCTTTAAATTTTACTTCTATAATTTCAAGTTCTTTTTCCCCAGACGGCAATTTTACAACACAAGTATCACCAACACAACGCCCAATCATCGCACGTCCCACAGGTGACGTACAAGAAATCACCAATTTACCATCAGATTCAACATCCGACAAAATTCTGCACTGCATACGATTACCATCTTCATCTTCGGCAACAACTTTTGCACCAAACACAACCCTATTTCCAGACAAAGAATCAATATCTATAACCTGAGCATTACCAATAACGCTTTCTATTTCCTGAATACGTTTATCAATCTGTCTTTGTTTTTCTTTTGCCGCACTGTAATCAGCATTTTCAGACAAATCCCCCAAAGAACGTGCCCACTGAACCACTTTTAATATTTCCGGTCTTTGAACTTCTTTTAAATCTTTAAGTTCAGCGATTAATTTATCAAATCCAGCCCTTGAAATTGGTTTTTTTTCCATTATAAATCCTCTTTTAACTTTTAAGACAAATTATATACTTTCATTTTAATTTTGCAATTATCAAATTAACAAAGTATAATTGATAAGATATACACAGCAAAAAGATAACATAATATGTTTAACAGAAAGATAATAAATCGTTTTTTACTTCGTCGCTTTTTTAGTGGTGTCGGACTTGTTTTATTGATCGTATGTGGCATAATATTTGCCGTCACATTTGTTGAACGATTACAATCAAACCCCGACATTTTTGCAACCCTAATTGATTCTTGGACCAGATTACTTGAATATGTGCCAATGTTTTTACCATTGGCAGTGTTTATGGGAACACTATTGGCATCATACAATTTAACCAAATCATCCGAAGCAATAATAATATCTGGTGCCGGCATGTCGCCATATCAAATGGCACGTCCATTTATATGTGGTTCTGCACTAATTGGTATTTTTGCAACCGCTGTGATAAATCCATATTTTGTAAATTTGAGTAATAAAAATATAACCGAAGACAATTTAAAATTGGTTGACAATTCAATTTGGTTACACGAAACAAACGACAACGGTTATTTAACAATGTCGGCAAAAACCCTGGAAAAGCAAGATGAAAATTTAATTTTCTATGATGTAAATATTTTTAATCAAACAACAAATTTTAAACTTTCTGAACATGTCCAGGCAGAAAAAATAACATTATCAAATAACGGTCTTGAAACAGAAAACGCCCAAATTTGGGATTCCAAAGGACATTCAAAAACATCTTTTTGGTCACAAAAAACCCAAATAACCCCACAAACAATACTGGACAGATATCTTCAACCCGACCAAGTATCTTTTTGGGAATTACCATCATTTATACAAAAAATGTCACACATAGGTGTTCCAGTACGCGGCCATCTGGTTCAATTTTGGACACTATTATTTTTACCAATAACAATGATATCAATGGCAACACTTGGAATTGCATTTTCCCAGACGCGTCAACGTCGTAATTTTAATTTTGGAATAAAATTTGGTTTGGGAATTTTAACATGCTTTATTGTATATTTTCTAACAAACACTTTTAACGCACTTGGTGCTATTGGTTCTATGCCGGCATTACTTGCAATTATTGCCCCACCATTGATAATAATATCATTTTCTGGTATATTCATAGAACACTATGACACAATATAAAGGGATAAACCTATGCCATTAAAAAAGAAAAAAACAGGAAAATTTAAATACATTTTATTTACATTATTATTGGTTGCAATAATAACACTAATGATTATGTATTTTACACCAATTCAAACACCAATTGAACTTGAATTATACCCATGAATTACATAGACATATTTTTAGAAGCACTATCTGCAGAAAAAGGACGCAGTGAAAAAACTTTAATCAGTTATGAATCTGATTTAAGACAGGCAGACAGTACGATTTCCAAAGGACTTATGGGGGCCACCGAGCAAGACATACAAAATTATTTATCACACCTGCCAGACAAGGCATCTTCTGTTGCCCGCAAAGCCAGCGCACTACGTGGATTTTATAAATTTTTAATGCTTGAAAAAATAATAACAAAAAATCCAACAAAAAATATAGAATTACCAAAACGCGCACGTGCACTGCCAAAATTTTTATCCATAGAAGAAATAGAATTATTAATATCATCTGCTGGCGACACAAAAAATTCAACCAGATTACGTGCAATGATTGAATTATTATATGCATCTGGACTGCGTGTTTCTGAATTATGTGAAATGCCTATGACGGCTAATCTTGGTGACAAATTACTTATACACGGCAAAGGAGCCAAAGAAAGAATTGTTCCAATGCATGAATCTGCACAAAATGCATTACATAAATGGCTAGAATTAAGAAACGCCCCTGAATCTAAATACGTATTTCCATCAAACAGTAAAACTGGACACATAACACGCGATGGTTTTTTTAAAATACTAAAAAAATGTGCTGTATTATCTGGCATATCCCCCAATCGTGTATCCCCCCACGTATTACGTCATTCATTTGCATCACACTTACTTGCAGGCGGGGCCAATTTACGTGCAATACAAACCATGTTGGGACACGAAGACATATCAACAACACAAATATACACACACGTTATGCCTGAAAAATTACAAGAAACGGTTATTTTGCATCATCCACTATCAGACAAAAAGGTAAATTAAAATATGATAAAAAAATGTGATCATCCTGGATGCGGCAAAGCCGGCACATGTCGTGCACCCAAAAACCACGAATTACGTGATTATTGGCATTTCTGTAAAGAACACGCCGCCGAATACAACAAACACTGGAATTACTATGCAGGAATGACCCCCGAAGAAATTGAGGCTAATTGGGAACAACAAATATTGGGATATTCGCACAAAGAATCTAAACAAAATACATCTGATACTGATTACATAAAATTTATAAATGATTTTTTAACTGGACGTACACAATTTGATAAAACATCATCAAAAAAAACATTACCAGAAAATGTAAAACAAGCATTTCAAACATTTAACCTGTCAACAACTGCATCTTGGTCGGATGTCGGCCATAAATATCGCGAACTGGCAAAAAAGCACCACCCTGACACGGCATCAAATAAAGAACAAGCCACAATAGAATTTAGTAAAATAACCAATGCATATGAAATATTAAAAAAATATTTTAATAAATAACGAACTTATTTTTCCACACACTCTTGGTACGCATTCAACAATTCAATCGAAGCCTCTGCCCGTCGTTTTTGTTGTCCTGTTCTTTTGGCAACTCTAAGTTCTCGCATTTTTTCATAAAAATCTTGTATAGAATTATTTTGTAAATATTCATTAATACCATCAATAACACAATCATTAATAACACTACTTGAACAACTTTTTCCTGTAACCAGTGCTATTTCATCTCTGACTGTACCGACACCACCAAGTGAATATTCCATAACAATAGCCAACAATTCATTTGGTAATGCATAATATCTATACTTACGATAAAAGTGTGTCCAATAATACGTTCTGGCTTCATATTTTGTCATTTTTTTTATACATTCAACCGATAATTTTGAAGCACACGTGGTTATACCATACTTTGTTGCCCCCAACAAATAATTTCCATTTTTATCTTTTATTGGTTTCATACTATCTTTTTCGCATATACGATTACCAATATCTTTTGGATTCTGTTGAAACTCACCCTCATAATCGAAAGCAAAATCAAGAGCCTTATCAAAAATACATTTTTTTAATTTATCTTCTGGCGTTATGGGATTTTTATACAAACCAAGCCCATTTCCACTAGAATAAACACACGTGTTTTGAATAATCTCAATAAAACCAGCGCATTTTTCAGCACCTTTCGCAGTAGATACATCTGCCCCACCAGCATAACAAACATTATACAATCCATATTCTGTAATTTCACCAGTCAAAGGATTCATTTGTGCTTCATATTCACTTGCAACTTGTTGTTGTACATTTTCAGCAAAACTTTCCTTTATTGCATTTTCAACCGCATCTGCATAAAAGAAAACAGCATTCGCATCACCAATAAACGCCAAGCCACCAAATAAAAAATAACAAAATACTTTTTTCATTTTAATAAACTCTCACATTTATTAGCCACACTAACAATCTTTTTTATTTCAGAAATCTGTTTTGCATTAAATACAACTGCAACCCCAGTTGCAACCGTCGTCCCCCCCGCCAACACATTAGAAATAACATCTAAATTATGTTCTTTTTTTGCATCTGTTACATTATTTGCCACAACACTAGCCACTGTTCCTGCGGTCCCTGTCACCCCACCAACCACGGATGAAATTTCAGCACCTTTTGCCCGATTTTTTATTAAATCAACATCAACATATTGATACTGTGAACAAGCATTATAAATCTGAACTGCTTCATCTACATCAACACCATTAAACCTTGCCATACTAATAGATTGTTTTAAACCATCAATTTTGTTTAAACAATTATCAATTTTTAATTTTAAGTTTGTATTATTTTTATTCTTACTTGCAATCACAACACCAGCAATATTAGAAGCCGTACTAACTGCAAGTAATCCTGTTCGCCAATTTCCTAATTTTTTTGTTTGCGATTTTAAATCCGGTTTAAATCCATTTACAGTTTTATTAGAAATATCAATTTTATCAAAACTTGCAATTTCAAAATCCATATTATCTTCTATACTTCTTAACTTTTCCAAAGTATATTTTTGTTTAACAACACCAACTGCCAACGCTGTTCCACCACTAACCGTTCCAATTCCTGTAACAACAGTATTTATTCCAGCCAATTTTTTCATATCATCTAAATCATTTTCAATTCCCATACACGCATAATAAGTATCCCGCAACGCAACGTCTAAATCAACAACATCGGCGTTTACAGGGTTTACAAACACTAATAAAGATAAAAAAGCAATTTTTTTCATTTCGTTTAATTATATCACCATTTAAAAATAAATCCAAAAATAAATAATTTGACGGTTTTTATACATTATGCTATGCTACCCCATAGAAACAAATAGGAAAGTATTATGTATGACGTTATAATCTTGGGTTCTGGTCCCGCAGGATTCACATCCGGTTTGTACTGTGCACGTGCAAACAAAAAAACATTAATATTAACAGGCGATACATTCGGTGGACAAACCAGTGAAATATCAAAACTGGAAAATTATCCTGGTTTTTCTGGTTCTGGAATGGAATTAATACAGTTTATGGAAAAACAAGCAAAATCATTTGGTGCAGAAGTTTCATATTGTTCTGCAACGGATATAAAATGGGACGAAAATAATAGTTATAATATTATTTGCAACAATGGTAAAACATACGAATCAAAATGTATTATTTTAACAACTGGCGCACGTGCGCGCAGATTAGAAATATCCGGTGCGCGTGAATTACTTGGTCGTGGCGTATCATATTGTGCGACATGTGATGGATTTTTCTATACCGGCAAAAAAGTTTTGGTTATTGGTGGTGGAAATTGTGCATTGAACGATGCCTTATACTTGGCTGATTTGGCCCAAGAAGTAAAAATACTTTATCGTAAATCTGAATTTACCCGTGCCGAAGCCGTACTGGTTTCACGCGTCAAGGAACGCGATAACATAACAACAATGTTTAATACAGAAATAACATCACTAAAAAAATCTGAAACATCTGACGAATTAATCGCCACTTTAACAAACGGTCAAGAATTAATCTGCGATGGTGTATTTGTTGCTATTGGTCATGAAGCCAACACGGATTATTTAACCGAAGAAATATCGCGTGATAATATGGGACGGCTATCGCCTGAAAAATTACCGGCTGGAATGTTTGTTGCGGGTGACGTTATGTCCGGAATAAAAATGCAGGTTGCAACCGCCGTGGGCAGTGGATGCACTGCCGCAATGGACGCAATATCTTATTTAAATTCAAAGGAACAATAAAAATGTTAGACATTAAATTTATCAGGGAAAATCCAGACATTGTAAAACACGCATGCCAGGTAAAAAATTTTCCTGACCACACATCTGAAATCTTAGATTTAGATGCACGTATTCGTGAACTAAAAACAATTACACAAAATAAAACGGCTGAAAAAAATAAAATAAGTCGCGAAATCCCAACATCTTCTGACAAGGCAACTTTAGTTGCACGCAGCAAAGAAATCAGTGCTGAAATCGCATCTGAAATGTCTGAACTTGCTGAAAAAGAATCACGTTTAAACGATTTAATGCATTGCGTTCCTCAAATTCCAGATGACACCGCACCAATTGGTGATGACGACACAGCAAATACAATATTAAAGGTTATGGGCACACCACGCACATTTGATTTTACTGCACGTCCTCAATGGGATTTATTAGATATGAACGGATGGTGGGCACCTGAAAAAATCAGCAAAATCTGTGGCGCTCGCACCTATTGTTTAATTGGTGAAGCCGCAGAACTTGATTTGGCTATTCAAACTTACGTTATTCAAAAACTAATTTCACGCGGATTTAAATATATTGAATGCCCATCTATAACAAAACCAGAAACAATATTTAATGCAGGTCATTTTGTTGGCTCTGATATGTCTGTTATGAAAAATGATGTATTCGCATTAAATGACGAAGATAAATGTTTGGCTGGTACTGCGGAAATCATAATAAATTCTCTGCACAGCGATGAAATTTTATCTGAAAATGAATTACCATTAAAATACGCTGGATTTTCACCATGTTTTCGACGTGAAGCCGGTGCGGCTGGTCGTGACACGCGCGGTTTGGTACGCTTTCATCAATTTAATAAAGTGGAACAATATGTATTTTGTCGTCCACAAGATTCAGAAAAATTTTATCAAGAATTATTGAAAAATCTTTGCGATATTATGGAAGATTTGGAATTACCATATCGTGTTATAACGAATTCCACTGGCGACATGGGATTTAATAAAATAAAAATGAACGATGTAGAGGCTTGGGTTCCATCTGAAAACACATACCGTGAATTGGGCAGTTGTTCACTTATTGGAACATTTCAATCACGTCGCACAAATACCAGATATCGCGAAAACGGCACAAACGAAGTAAAATTCTGTGCAACTATGAACAATACTGGAATTGCCCTGCCACGTGTTTTGGTTCCATTCATAGAAAATCATCAAAATCCAGATGGTTCTGTAAACATTCCAAAGGCATTACAACCATTAATGGGGGGGCGTACAAAAATTGGTGGCAAACATTAAAAAATGCCCAAATGGGCATTTTTTATTTTGATATATCTTTTTGTGAACGTTTAGCAATATAAGACGCCGACACAAACGGATATATAAAATCCTTCAACCGATTATCAGATATCTTATAACACCACTTCTTATAACTTGCTAAAAATTTATCATTAACACCTGCAGACGTTTGATAATAATCAGCCAATGCACGTACCAAATCTACAAAAGCAAAATAAGTACTATTATCACGTGAATTCGGTTTCATAAATAACATTGGTTCACAAAATATACTTGACAATTTTTGCGACATTCTATATCTATCATTCCAATTTGTGATATTTGGTAAAGATTCTGCAACTTTACGCAATTCAACAAATTTAAGCATTTCCTTATCAAACTGAGCTAAATCCACTTTATCAGTATATAACCCACGCATTTTCTGTATGTATTTTTCAGCAGAATCAAAAAAGTGTTTAATCAAAACATTCATATCTAATTGCTTTTGCATAACCCTTTCCTTTTTCTATCTTTATCACTTACACTTAATATTATAGACAAAAACTTCAAAAAAGCAATCATTTTATAATATAATTGATGGGTGGCCGAACAAAAATTGGTGGTGTGCATTAAAAAAACGCCCAAATGGGCGTTTTTTTTATCTGCCTTTTTGTACACGTTCAACAATATAAGATGCCGGCACAAGTGGATATATAAAATCCTTCAAACGATTACTAGATATTTTATAACACCATGATTTATATCTCTCTAAAAATTCTTCACGCGACTTATCACTACGTACTTCATAATAACCTGCTAAACCATATATCAATCTACTAAAAGCTATATAAGTACTGTTATCAGGCGAATTAGGTTTCATAAACAAACCCGCATCCACATACATTCCTTTCAATTTCTGTACCATCATATACCTATCATTCCAATTGGTAGTATTTGGTAAAGATTCTGCAACTTTACGCAATTCAGCAAATTTAGGCATTTCCCTATCAAATAAAACTAAATCCATTTTATCAACATACAAAGTACGCATTTTCTGTATGTATTTTTCAGCAGAATCAAAACATTTTTTTATTAAAATTTCCATATCTAATTGTTTTTGCATAATTATCTCCTTTTTTCTATTTTTATCATTTACACATAATATTATAGACAAAAATTACAAAAAGTCAATTATTTTATAATATATTTGTTGAAATTTATAAAATATAGTATAATCTTAGATACATTGTAAAAAATAAGGCCTAATGATGAAAATACGTAATATTGCAATTATAGCACACGTTGACCACGGTAAAACTACATTGGTTGACAATATGTTAAAACAATCTGGAACTTTTCGTGATAACGAAAAGGTTGAAGATAGGGTTATGGACAGTGGTGATATCGAACGTGAACGCGGTATCACAATATCTGCAAAACCAACATCTATTCAATGGGGCGAATACAAGATAAACATTGTTGACACACCAGGACACGCGGACTTTGGTGGCGAAGTTGAACGTATTTTATCAATGGTTGATGGTGTTGTTTTATTGGTAGATAGTGCCGAAGGTCCACTGCCCCAAACAAAATTCGTATTATCCAAAGCATTAAAACTTGGTTTGCGTCCAATTGTTTGCATAAACAAGGTTGACCGCGCCGATGCACGCCCTGACGAAGTTTTAAGCGAAACATTTGATTTATTTGATAAATTGGGTGCAACTGATTCACAACTTGATTTTCCATATTTGTATTCTGTGGGTCGTGATGGTTGGGCTGTACGTGATTTAAATGACGAACACAAGGATTTAACACCTTTATTCCAACTGATTGTTGACCATGTACCCGCCCCTGATTGTAATGGCGACCGTTGTCAATTGGACGCACCATTCAAAATGCTTGCCACCACCCTGGAAGCAGACCCATATGTCGGCAGAATTTTAACTGGTAAAATAGAATCAGGTACCGTTCGTGTTGGTCAATCTGTCAAGGCAATCAATATGAAAGGTGAATTTATAGAAAACGCAAAAATCACAAAAATCATTGAACACCAGGGTGTAAACAAGGTATCACGCGATTCTGCATCTGCTGGTGATATTGTTGTTATCGCTGGTTTTTCCAAAGCAACAGTGGCGGACACATTATGTGATCCATCTGTAAATGAACCAATTCCTGCAATGCCAATTGATCCACCAACCTTAACAATGACATTCTTTGTAAACACATCACCATTGGCGGGAAAATCCGGTAAAAAATTAACATCTCGTATGATTGGTGATAGATTGTTCAAAGAAGCCGAAACAAACATTGCATTAAAAGTAAGCCAAAGTGCAAATAACGAAGCATTTGAGGTTTCTGGTCGTGGTGAATTACAACTGGGAATTTTAATTGAAACAATGCGTCGTGAAGGTTTTGAATTATCTGTATCACGTCCACGCGTTGTTATGCAAACCAATGAAAATGGTGAAAAACTAGAACCAATCGAAGAAGTTGTTATTGACGTTGATGATGAATTCAGTGGTGTTGTTATTGAAAAAATGACCAAACGCAAAGCAACAATTACAGAAATGAAATCATCCGGTGCTGGCAAAACAAGAATTGTATTTTCTGCCCCATCACGCGGTTTGATTGGTTATCTATCTGAATTCAGAACAGATACACGTGGCACAGGAATTATGAACCGCGTATTTGATAAATACGATGAATACGGCGCTGAATATAATTTTGATAAGATGTATACAGAAAATATGAAGATTATGAGGGAAAGGACGGAGACGTATGAAGGTTATTAAACGTGATGGTACAACAGTAGATTTTGATCCCAGTAAAATTATTATTGCTATTGAAAAAGCTAACAAAGTAGTAGATGAATGCGATAGAATTGAAGAAGAAAAGATTAAGGAAATTGCTCATCATATTCAAAATATGAAGAGAAAACGTTTGCTGGTAGAGGATATTCAGGATATGGTTGAACATGCCCTGATGGATGCAGGTAAATTTGAACTTGCTAAGACATATATCATTTACCGCTTTGAACGTGCTATGGTTCGTAAAGCAAATACTACTGACGAATCTATCCTGTCCTTGATTCGTAATAGCAATAAAGATGTTATGGAAGAAAACTCTAATAAGAATGCTGTTATGGCTGCTACCCAACGTGACCTTATTGCAGGTGAAGTATCTAAAGACTTAA
>CALCGS010000011.1 GCA_937901165.1 uncultured Alphaproteobacteria bacterium | reverse complement strand
CCCCCAATAGTTTTCAGGCACAATATACCGCAAATCAATATACTGTTGATGCGGGTCAGTATCTTGCCGCCAACGGCATAACGGGAACCCAGTGTCCGGCAAATAGTTTCTGCACCGGTGGAACATATACATTTGATGAAAATGCAGACCATGGTATAGAATCATGTCCAACTGGATTTACATTATCGGCGGCGGGAACAAGTGATGAAAATAATTGTTATCACGCATGTACTGCGGCTGATATAGAAAACGGTGCCAAGGTTGCAACAGTAACGGGTGGAACCGTCACCAAGGGTGGCACAAACACCTGTGCCGCAACATGTACAACGGGATATACATTCCGTGCCGCCACCGCCGGCACAAACCCATTTACCGGCAAGGAAAGCATAGCGGGTACAGGCTGGGGTTATCAAAACGATAGTCGTGGGAGTTATGGTGCAAAAAGTTCAAAAACAGACCAATATAACATAACCGAAGACCAAAGTTGGGCAGCAGAATTTAGTTATGGGGTAGTAAGGGGCATAGCGAGTTGTAATGACACCGCAGGGAACAATAACGACTGGAAGTGGGATAACGATAGTTCAAATTGGTTCCGTCCTGGTGATACATTTACCCAAGAAAACACTGGACAATATTGTTGGTGTAAAATAACGGGATACACCCCAACGGGTGGAACCTTGCAAAGCCTATCCTCGTCTTGGGTGTTCGACAGCAACTACGGCAATGCTGACCGCTGCGCGAGCTTCTGTGCGGACGGCTGCGCGTACCGCTTGCAGAACGTCGACGCTTTCCGTCCTGCGTTGTTGGGGAGCGCCGCTTCCGCCAGTGAACCCCCGGCATGCATAGCGAACACGATAAATGTAACGTGGAATCCGGCAAACGGGAATGCGTCAACGACCAATCAATGTACGTACGATGGTGCAATTACATTACCAGATGCCCCAGAAAAGACCGGATATACGTTCAAGGGTTGGAAATTGGTTACGGGTTCATCCAACTAAAAAAGCCCACAAACAAAAAATTGGTGTTTTCTCCCTTTTTAAAACACCAATTTTTTTTATATTTATTTTTTATTTTGCAGGACTAAGTCTTATTTCAACACGTCGATTGGTCAATCGCCCAATATCGTCCTGGGCGGCGATGGGGCGCGTACTGCCCCGGCCAACAATAAACATTCTGGATGTTAAAATGTCGTGTTCTGCAAAATACACGCCAACCCGTTGTGCCATATCCCCAGATAAATTTATTGCGGCATTTTGATTTTTCATTGCATCTGTATATCCCGCAATTTCAATGTATGTCGCAGGATATTTATTCAATATTTTTGAAATAATTTTAAGCGTGTCATCACCAGTCTTTGAAATATCAGGTGCGTTTAATTCCATAATCGCATCACGAACCAGTATAATAACAACATCACTGCCCGCACGTTGTACAGATATTCCAGGTTTCCGAAGTGCATCGTATAATGCGTCTTCCAATTTTGACATATAAACGACATTTGCAATATTGTCGTTTGTATATTTATCGCCGTATTCCAGTTTTACATTATTATCAACCAATAATTTTCCACCCGCCCCCAGATACACCGGTCTTTTTGCCAATTTTGTCATTTCGTTCATATCTGTAAAACTCGCCCCATATAGATAACTAGACCACAATTCACGATTTGGACTGTGGTATTGTGTGCAAGATGCCAGCAATACAAAAAACGTCAACCAAGATATTTTCATTTTTACCATTTATCGCACAATAAAAGAAATTTGATTTGTATCTGATTTAAAACAAGAATCTATTTCACCAACCGAATAACCGTTCACCAAAATATCATCAGCCCACTTAAAAAGTTTTTCAGAAAAATAAACACAATCTGATTCAGATACATCGGTTAAATTGATTGAAAAATAATCACCGTCAACACCCGATGCAACCGACCAACGCGCCCCACCAATTGGACTTTGGTCGGAATCCAAAGCACCGGCCTTGATTAAATATTCAACAGAAACACCACGATAATCGTTTCGTGTTTCAAGTAATATTTTTGTGTTTTTTGCAATTTGTTCCAATTGCGTAATTGCAACACTGCGTGTATGGTTTCTGCGAATCATAGAATACATTCCAATCGCACCAGCCGTCATAACGCCAGCGACCGCCAAAACCCCCAAAACCTCAATAAGTGAACGTCCAGATTCTTGTTGCATAATATCCCCCCTTTGTTTTATTTTGTCACATCAATAATTTCACCATCTGCAAATAAATTCATAGCACTGGCAACCAATGGGTCTTGTTCCAATTCTTGTTGCTGTTTTTCAGTTGCGGTTTGTACATTACAAGAATCTTGTTTCCGGTCCAGTGTCCATTCGGTACCAGTATTTTTTAATAACCAAGTTGATAATTTTTGTGCAAAATCTTTATCGCCTTTTCTGTCAAAATAATTAATTTTATTATTTTCTATATTGCTGACCTCTATATTTGCGGAAAAATAAGAATACAGCAAAATATCCTTGGTTTCTTGCAAAGCCTGTACCAAATCGTTTGCATTTTTAATCACTTTGTATTGTGGTTTGTTTTCCTGAACAGGTTGTGTTATAACAGTGCTTTTTTGAACAGGTGCCTGTTTCATGATTTCGGATATAGACGGTATTTCTGCAATATGCATCAATCGTACAATAAACATGTCAAATGCCTGCTTTTGATTACCGGCACTTTGTATTTCAGAAACGGCAGCCACCATAACCTGCCATATTCTGGATAAAACATTCAAAGAAACAGTTGAATTTATTTTTTGTATTTTTTCACGTTGGTCGGCAGTATATGGTGAATTTATAATTGCCCCAGAATTTAATGATGGATGCATACGTGTTGCCCAATGTGTAATTTCCATCATATCAATCAATAGCATAACCAAATCAGTGCCACTATTATAAACATTATCAACCATATTTAATGCTTCGGCGGTATTGCCACTTAATACGGTTTTCATAAAATCAACAACGAAACCACGGTCGGCACGTTTAAGCATATCAAGCACCGCCTTTTCATCAACATGACCGCCAGTTTGTGCAATCGCCTGGTCCAACAAAGACAATCCGTCACGAACAGACCCATCGGCGGCACGTGCCAGCAATTCATTTGCAGAATCAGATAATTCAACATTTTCTTGTTCCGCAATCCATGCAAAATGTTTTTTTAATGTTTCAACTGGTACGCGTACCAAATCAAATCTTTGACATCTGGATAAAATGGTAACAGGTACTTTACGAATTTCAGTTGTTGCCAATATGAAAATAACATGTGCGGGTGGTTCCTCTAATGTTTTAAGCAACGCATTAAATGCGGCAGTTGATAACATATGAACTTCGTCAATTATGTAAATTTTATATCTGCCATTTGTAGGTCTATATTGTGCGGCATCCAAAATATCGCGAATATTATCAACACCCGTATGTGACGCAGCGTCAATTTCCATAACATCAATATGTTGCCCCGCCGCAATGGCACGACAATTTTCACAAACCCCACAAGGTGAATCGGTTGGACCGTCTTTGGATAAACAATTCAAAGATTTTGCCAAAATTCGAGCAGTACTGGTTTTTCCAGTTCCACGAATGCCAGTGAAAATATAAGCATGCGCAATACGTCCAGTATTGATGGCAGTTGTAAGAGTTTTCACCAATACTTCTTGACCAATAAGAGTTTGAAAAGTTTGACTACGATATTTGCGTGCTAAAACAGTATAATTATTTTCCATTACAAACTTCCTTTGCTAATAAAAAGCATAGCAAAAGACATTTGAATTTCAACAAATAAATAAGTTATTGTTCGTTTTGCTTTAAATCAGTAATAAAATCAGGAAAACCCATATCTTCATCTTCGGAATTATCAGGATTGTTTTCGCCAGGTTCGATATTTTCAACAGGTTCGACCACGGTGTCTTCTGTGATAGTTGGTTTTTCGCGTGAAGAATCAATTTTACCCTGTTCGGCATTTACCATACGAACATAATGTTCAGCCATTTGTAATAAACGTTCACGTTCAATTTCGTCAGATGTTTGACGTGCCTGGTCGATAATTTGTTTCCTTTTTTGACGCCATTTATGACAGCGTTGAATCATCATACCGACACCATTTTGATTTTTTTTATTTTGCATATTTAAATTCTTTTTTAACTAGTGGAAACACTTTTATTAAGAACAACGATTTCTTCAATCAATCGTTCAACAACAAGTAAATAATAAAACAAGTTAAAACTGATTGCAATATTTTTTTTCTGTTGCTAATCTTGTACTAAGACGAGAGGGAAAAATGCAAAAACAAAGTGGTAATTTTTTATTACAAGCATTGCTTGCAATGTCTTTGCTGTTTTTGTTTATACCACTTGTGACTGGTCGTTTGGCAACGCGTGCAATGAATGAAAAAATATCGGCAACTGTACAACAGGTCGATTTGGTTCAAACGGCGGCACGCATATATATACGTGAAAATGCCAAGAACATAGCGTACGATACAACTGTTATATCTGGAAATGATTTTGCAGATATTTTGGAACCGTATGGTTTGCCATTAGGTTTTGTTCCGCATACTCCAATGGGGCAAGAAATAAAATTGATAATAAATAAAAGTACGGAAAATGGTGTTTCTGGATATTTTGAATTAAGTGGTGGTGATTTGGCTGAAATTCAACGTGCTGAAATTGTTCGCAGAATCGGTTTTTATGCGGCTGATTCTGATGGTGTTATAATTGTTGGAGTGCCATTAAATACACCGTATCAAGATATTGTTAAACGTAACGAATCTGATTTTGAAAATTCCGGATTTTTAACTGATTTAGATATGGGAAATTTTAATATAAATAATGCTGAATCTATATCTGCACAGAATGGACAGTTTGAAACTGCACAAATTGATACTCTTTCTATATCTGGAAATGAAGCGGGCAGAAATTCGAAAAATGTAATAAAAAATATTTCACCCAAAAGTAATAAAAAGCTTGTTTATGTAAAATGGCTGAGAAGCGCGGAAGTTTATCAATTAATAGCGATAATATTTTTTCTGAAAAAACAGTTTTTCAATCAAATACTGGTGAAACTGCATTGACAATAAATCGTGGAACTCTAAGTGCGAAAACGATATATGGAAAAACAGTTGCGAAATACGGCGATACTGGTAATTTTGCATCGCGTGTTGCATCGGTTGCTGATTTTGCAATGACGGCTGGACGTACTGGTTTTACGGGTGGTGCAAAATGGAATGTTGGGGGTAATTTATATGCAGATAGAACAACATTTTCTGTTGAACGTTTGGATATATCTTCATATTTAAATGTTGCTAGTGGGCAAGACGTTTACGTAAATGAAAATACTTTGGAATATAGTTCTAATAGCGGAATATCAGCAGATGTGGTATATGTATCAAATATAACTTTGCGTGATCAGACATCCAGTGCGATAAATAATGGTTCTGCTGGTAATTCTATAATAGATATCAGACCGGCAGGAATATCGTTATTGCCTGATGTTTATGTTGATACCGTATCAAACGATGAAATAAAGATATTAAAAGAACCAAATAAAGAAAATTCAGATATGGTGTCGTGTAAAGAAATTATATCAAATTTAAATGTGACGTATGATAAACGGTCTTTGGCCCAGAATATAATTTGTCAGTATATGTTTTGGCAAAGATTGGAAACAAGAATAAATATAAAACAATGTTTAATGGTGGGGCAAAGTGATTGTGAAAAATAAAGAATTTTTTGAATCTAGGGGTGCCTCTGTATTAGAGGTGTTGCTGGCAATGTCAATAGTTGCAGTTGCTACGCCTTTTGTTTATAACCAGATTTCAAAAACAACGAATGATATAAAAAATATAACAATTGCAAAAAAAATAGTTTCAACACGAAACGATGTTTTGAATTTTGTGCGTATGAATCAAGATTCTTGGCCGGACGAAGTACAAATCCAACTGGATGAAAAAGATTTAAGTGTTGTATCGTACACACCTGTTGCAGGATTTGTTGATAAATATAAACTTAAAAATACAACTATGACAGATGTGTATTTAGCATTTGCTGTTTCTGATTCAGATTTAAATGCCAATATAATATCTTCCAATATTGGTACAGATTCTGCTGTTGTTGGGGACGATGGAATTGCGTATGGAACGACTGGGGCTGTATCGGGACCTGATTTTGAACCTGGGGACATAATATACAAAATAAGTTGGGATTTTTCTGGACAAGATAGGTCTAATTATTTACATCGTGGAACAACAGGTGAAGATGATTGGAATGTTATGCAATGTGATTTGAATATGGGTGGGTATGATTTGTTAAATGTTGGTACTGCTGTTGCGACATCTATGGCGGGGCGTGATATATCATCCAGGTTTGTTGATGTTGGTGATATCACATCAAATACGATATATTTTTCTTCTGGTGCAAATCTTAATGGTTCTGATGTAAAGATTGATACTATCAGGGCACTTGGTGATATCAATGGTTTCAGAACAATGACAACAGATGTTTTAAATGGTAATAGTTATTCAAATTCTGGTGCGATATTGACGGATAATGCAAAGATTACAGGTACAATTAATGTTGCAAATAATTTTACATTAAAACCAACTAGTTCAATAACAGTAAGTGGTTTTAGTGGAATTTCTGCAGGATATGTTTTGACACCATATTTATCAACAACAGAGTTGAGTTTTTATAATAATCACGGTTTGACTGTTTCTGGTGAATTATTACAGTCTGATACTGCACCATTAAAGATAGGTAATTGGACTTTTCCATCGGTAAAGCCACCTGTTTTTACTAGTATTGTTTTAAGTCGCGCAAATATACAACCAAATCCAGAAAGCAGTGATTTTGGTGCGATTATGGACAGGAATTGGAAACAAATAGAACCCAAGGTAAAATAAATGAAAAACCAACATAATTTTGTATTATCGGACAATTCACAACGTGGTAGTATGTTGGTGGAATTGGTTTTAAGTGTGGCTTTGATGTCGCTGATAATTCCATTTGTTTTCAAATACCAACAAGATACAATTTCAAGGGCAGAAAATATAGCGGTTACCAAACAAATGGAAAAAATACAAAATGCACTGGAAAAATATATTTCTGATAACAGGGAAAAAATGCTTACTGCGGTTGGGAAAAATATATTAAGGGTCAAAATATCTGATTTGTATGAATATGGTATAACCGAAGATATGATTGCCAAAGATTCTGATAAATATCAGTTGCGTGTTATAAAATCGGTTGATAATAAAAAACAATCTACATTACAAGGTGTTATAATTTTTGCATCTGATGACATAACGCCTATGCGTACGCGTGAAATTGTTGCACTTGGTGGGTATAATATGGGTTTTGTTGATGGTATTAATGCGTATGGGCCGTTTGGGGTTTGGCGGGCAGATACTGCGGAACTGGGGGGCGGTGTTTCGGATGGGATTATAAGTACAACATCTATAAATCGTGATAATAGTTTGTATTTATGGCGTGTTCCAACAAAAAATGTTTCTGATTCAACGATGATGTCGGCATTAAATTTGGGTGAACATGATATTGTGAATACGAATTTTTTAAATTTGAGGTCTGGGATATTTGATGAATTTTTAAAAGGTGAAAAAATCGTTACGCATAATTTGATTTTTCAAAACAGAACAACAATAGACGAACCTTTTGAAACCAAAAGTGCAACTGTATCTGGCAATATGTCATCTGATTCGCGTGGGATGGATGTTCTTGGTCGGTTTTATTTGACAGATTTGGGTAAGTTTTCAAGTTTTACAACACAAGATTTGTGGACGAATAGTTTGAATTTATCTGGACTTTCTATATCAAGCGATATAACAGAAGCTGCAGTATTAAAAATAAATCAATCTTTGGATATAACCTATGGTCGTATAAACGCTATTTATACAACAGTTGGTTTTTCTGGTTCTGTAACACCAAAATTGGTTATTAAAAGTAAAATACAAGATTCTTTAAATCCAAATTATTATTGGGACGTTGCAAATGCCAAGGCGCAATTTGCAGATTTGTCTTTGCCGATATTAAACCAAATGTCGCAAGAGATTGTTTTAATGGAAAAAAATAGCACGACATCGTATAAAATATTTTCATCCGTGTCTAAAAATTCTAATGCGACAGTTGGGGATTTTATAAATGCGTTAAATGAAATAGAAAATAATGTTCGTTCAAAATATAGATTGTTGAATTTAGAATAAAATGTGATATAAATAAGGATGATATGATGAAAATACAATGTGATTTTTGTAAAACAGAATATATGTTGGACAAGGCGCCTGCATCACCTGTTCGTTGTGCGATATGTGGGCACAAATGGGTTGTTGCAACGCCTGCACGTAAAAATGTATTCTTGACATTTATGGCATCGCTATGTGCGTTGCTTGCGGCGATTGTGTTTTCTATTGTTGTCATAGGTCATTATAATTCTAAAAAAGAAAATAATATGCCTTTGGTTGCGAGTATTACCGAAACAAATATTGTTAACGATGAAGATGGTGTTGGTCATTTTGTTATTGAGGGTAAATTGCAAAATTTAACAACAGAAATATATGGTGCACCTGATTTATTGGTATATGCCTATGATGAACATGGTGAAATTGTTGGTACACCTGAACGATTTGCGGCACCTGTGACATTGTTGGACGCTGGTGCAAATGTTGGTTTTACTTACCAAATGCACATGCAAACAAACGGAATAAAGAAATTATCTGTAAAACTATCGGAATTTAAACAATGAACAAGATATTATTATTTACATTTTTGCTTTTTTGTTCGGTACCGTGTTTTGGTACTGATACGGTGGTTGGACCGCGTGTAAGTATTTTTTCAACAACTGTTGATTGGGCTGGGGTAACTGGGTTGCCACTTAAACAATATTCTATAAAATTCGATGGTTATAATCGTGATTTGGTTAAAAGGGGCTTGGTTTTGTATTACCTTGATTCTTTTCCTTGTTATGGCCAGGCGGATAGTGTGCATATATGGGTTTCGCCAAATGGAACGGTTGATGGTGAATTGCGTTTGGTTTGTGTGCATCGACCTGAAAGTATAAAATTTGCGTGGCATAATGCCAAACAAGATGCTGTTCAAACAGAAACGACTGGTATTTTAGAATGTTCACTTCCGGCGCGTGGTGATTTAACTATTGATTTGTCTGAATGTGCTCGTGGTTTGGATTGGTCTGAATATAGATAGGTTTTTATATGGAAAAAAAATTCGAAGTATCTTTGGAATATGTTGGTTGGCGTTTAGATAAATTTTTATCATCTATGATGCCTGAATTTTCGCGTTCTGAAATACAACGTTTTTTTGTTTTGAAAAACGGTGAAAAAACAAAATTTTCGGACAAGGTTCGCTTAAATGATGTTTGTACTGTTATAATTCCAGAATCAAAACCTGAATCTGCCACTGATAACATATCAAATGATTTGGATTTGGAAATATTATACCAAGACGATGATATTATCGTAATAAACAAACCACGTGGTGTTGTGATGTACCCATCTGCGGGGAATAAAACGGGAACATTGGTTCAAAATTTATTGTCTTACACACATTTATCTGCGCTGGGTGGGGCGGTTCGACCTGGGGTTGTTCATCGTTTGGACAAGGATACCAGTGGTGTAATGGTTTTTGCAAAATCTGATTTGGCGTATCGTGAATTGGTTAAAATATTTTCTGTTCACGATTTAACGCGTAAATATATCGCATTTGTCTGGGGTATCCCAAATTGGGAGGGCGCAACCATAACCGGAAACATTGCACGTTCTTCGCGGAATCGTCAAAAAATGACAATGGTTAAAACTGGTGGTCGTTCTGCACAGACTGATGTTGTTGTTGTTGATACGTGGCCACATGTTGGTGTGTCTGAATTTAAGTGTACATTACTTACTGGACGAACACATCAAATAAGGGTTCATTTATCTGCACATGGCTTTCCTGTACTGTGTGATGAAATTTATGGGCGTGGTTCATCGCGACTTGGCAGTGTTCGTGATGTGGAATTATTGGAATTTTTGCGTACACACAGTGGTCAAATGTTGCATGCTCAATATTTGTCTTTTAAACATCCACGCACTGGTGTACAAATGACATTCAAGGCTGATTTGCCTGACGATATGCAGGAATTAAAAAATATTTTAGATTACGCATAAAAATTTTATAAAAAATCAATAAATTTTCGTTTTTTCTCTTTTATTTTTTACAGACCTATGATAAAATAATATTAAATATAGGAGTGTAGAATATGCAATTTTTCAAAAATTCAGTAAGTTTTTTGGCGGTTTTATGCGTGTTGCCTGGTGCTTTTGCGGCGACCCCACGTGTCAGTGTTTCGCAAAATACGGTCAGTGCTTCACGTCGTTTGCCGACATTGATGGTTGGTACGAATTTGGGAAATGCGACAGGACGAATTGTTGCGGGTGGTACGGCGACCAATACCGTATCATCAAATGCGGCGAATTTATTGTCTGATACTGAATGTATTGATGCGTACACATCGTGTATGAAATCTGATGATGCCTGTGGCAGTGAATTTGAAAATTGCACAACAAATGTATTGTTTCATGGCGCGATGCCCCAATGTTTCAGTGTGTTGTATCAATGTTCTGCATCTGGAATAGACAGTTTGTTTGGAACAAGTAATGTAAATTCTTTGTCTAATAACCCGACAAAAAATCAATATGGCGAGGTTACACGTTACGCATACCCCACTAATGGCAGTGTTATGGGCCAGGCGATTATAGGTTCTGCGGTGCGTAATAAATATGATACGGCAAATTGTGTAAAAAAGTATAAAAGTTGCTTGTTCAAGGATAGTGTTTGTGGTGAAGAATTTGAATTGTGTACAACGGATAATGAATTTAAAAAGCAATCTGCATTATGTGATAGCGTTTTGGGACGTTGTGATGTTGCGGGTATAAAGGAATTGTTTGGTGAAAATGTAACTGCAAAACCAACTGGTGGCGCGGGGACTGGTGTGGTTCATGAATGGTTGGACGAAGGTGCTGATTTGGCTGCTTCAAATGCGGTTCAAACGTGCTACAAGGTTGTTGATAACTGTTTTTTGAATGCGTGTAAGAAAAATCCATATCGTTGTGTCGAGGGTTCGGATTTATCTGTAATAAATACAGCTGATTTGGTTGCAAGTGGTAATGATGTTGCTTTGACAGAAAATTCAAATATGGATAGGCAAACTGCGGCTGATGTAAAGAAATTCTTTAAATCATCATGTTTGGATACAATTGGAACGAATAAATATTGTTATATGACATTTAGGGAAGGTCAAACACCTAAAAAGTCAGATTTGGTTGATGTTGATAATCAGGAAGACATTTTTTCAGAGGCTTATTCGTCCCGTAAATCTTTGATAAATTCAAAATTACAGGATTTAATCACATCATTTGATACCAAGGCAAAATCAAGTTGTGTTGAAACAATTAAATCATGTGCAATGCGTTCGTGTGCTGGTGGTTCTGGTGCGGCTTGTTATGTTAGTGTGTTTGGGGCAGATGGTAAGACAGATGGTTCAATCGCTGGAACTAGCACATATAATAGTATAAAAAATGGATGTGCTGCAATTGTTAATACAGATTTAAATTGTAAATATGCTGCGGCTACATATTCCAGTGATGGTGAATATAACTATTCGTTTAATGACGGTGGAACTTTTGAAACTTTATTTCCAACGGTGAGTGATGGTAATGATCCAATCGGTGCGATTGCGGCTTTGAATTCGTCGTTGGCGACCAATTATAATAGTGCCGCTATTGCCCAGAAAAAGAAACAATGTCAAAATTTGGCGGCAAATTGCGTGAAATCAATGTGCGGTAATGAATACACAAATTGCTATAGAAATCGTACAGATGTATCTTCGACACTTACAAAGACTGGAATCAGCAGTTTTGATAAAAGTATGAACAAGGTTGGTGGTGTATTGGATTATACTATTGCATTGGGATTGTGTTTAAATACTGTTAAAACGTCCGAAATTTGTGAAGAAAGTTTGGCTATTTCCAAGAACCAAATCAAAGAAAATGATGTTTTGCAAGGTTGGGGTGAGGATAAAAAGAATAAGACTGTATCCCAAGAATGGTCTGGCGCTGGCAGTATAACACATGCCAGTACCCAAATTCAACAACGTGATGCAAATGGTAAACTAATGTGTACATGTGCAAACGGCGATGTTGGTATTTGTGGTAGTGAATCTGGTGGTGATATGAACTGTACAAATGCTTATATGATAGATACAGATATTGCTGTAGAAGACCAGGCTGCAAACACATTATTCAAAGAATTGATTGTTGATATAGAAAAAGAGGCCCAGGCAATTTACAATGCAAAATTGACTGCGGAACAAAATTTATGTTATGCGAACAATAATGGTGGAATTGTTGGTAAAAACGATTTTGGGTCCAGATTTATGTGGGTAAAATTAAAGAATGGAAAAGTCCCAACTAATTATGGCACGCAAGGATTGACTGATAATCAATTTGTTTCGTCAAATGATTTGTACGGCAGTTTTTGTCGTGGACGTATAGAATTACGTTCCAGTGATAAAGATGTTCAGGATTATTTGTCTGGTTCTGGTGCAAATAGTTCTGTTCGTTATTTTGCAGTTGGGGATTCATTTACATGTGGTTCATGGCTGACAAATAAAGATTTGGAAAATATTACAAATGCGGTTGGTAAACGTGCACGCGAACAGGCGGGTGAAGGTTCAAGTGCTGATAAATGGACCAAAATATGGACAACCGTTGGTGGTGGTGTGCTTGGCGGTGTTGGTGCCGGATTTGGTATGGATGCGTTGCAAACAGGTGATAATGCACTTGGTCGTTTGATAAATCCAAATTTGCAAAAAAACAACAATGCCGAAGATTGTTTGGATGATTTAAACAATGCCAAAGAAGAATATTACAAGGTTGGCAATCGTACGGATAGTACAGCACAATCACATATGAACAAGGCGGTTGAATATGCAAACAAAGCATTGTCATGTGCAAAAAGTTCGTGTGTAGAAAAAGGTAAAACAAGTCTAAATGGCATATCATTTACACAAATTGAATACGAAATGACACGTGGTGCAACACAAAAATTAGAAGCAATATATGCATACGATGCCACAGATAGAGGAAATTACCAAAATAAACTTGATATCCTTAGTAACAAATGTTTAGGATATGTTGCACCACAATCGGCACAAACATACGTATTTGAAAACAAAAGTGAAATACAAAACTGGATAGCAGATGTTAAAAAATTGTGTACGGGTGATGGCGCTCAAAACAAAAATACTTGTAAAACAATTAATGCGTTTAATTCGGATATAATAAATCAAATTACAAAAGACACACAAGAAGCTAATCAAACGGCTTTAGATGGTTTATGTACTAGTTTACAAGATACAAAAGGTGGTTATGGTTATAGAGCTGCTGGTGGTGTGTGGAAACAAAAACATATAGACGCGGCAAAAGTAGTGTGTGAAAAATCACATAAGATTAAAATTGTTGAAGGAAATGGTTCTGGTGGTACGATTGTAACTGATTCAAATGCGACTTGTGCTGCTGCTATTGCTGCTGCAAAGAGCATGTTAGATACAGCACCAGATAGTCCAGTTGGTAAAAAAACAGTTATAGATGCGTATGTTTCTGATGTGGTTACAATGTTAAATTTAGCATCAAGCTTCCAAACAACAGGTTTGTCGTTAAAAGTAAACACTATTCAAGAAGCCCAAGAAGCACATGATGCTGAATATAATTGGTCGGATGGCAAACGAGACTTTGAATCCAGTATTACAGAAATTTCAAATGTATGTAATACGTATATTGATGGTCAACAAAACAAGGTTGATAAAACACGTGTGATTGCCGATGGTGCTGCCGCTGTTGTTGGTGGAACATTGACCGGATTGTTGGGAAATCAAATTGTTCGTTCTGCCCAGGAAATAAAATATGAAAAGGCTGAACAAGAAGCAATTCAAGAATGGATGAAAGAAATCGGTAGCAAGATAAAATGCTATATCGGTGAAGATGAAATAAGTACGTTTGGTCAAACAGAGCCGTTGTTGATTGATTAAACAAAAAACAGGGATTCAAATCCCTGTTTTTTTTAACTATTATATTCATAAATAAATCCTGTCGTTTTACAGACAGGATTTATAAATATATATAAATTAAAAATGTCCATATTTTTTATGGACATTGTTTAAGCATTTCAAGTGTTGTTTGAATATCCTGATTTATCGATACGGAAACCTGACGTCCAACACCATCTGTATATGTGTACACAAAATCACTGGATGCGAATTCAGGTACTTCTTGATATAAATCAACAAATGGTGTCAACATTGCATCAAACCATTGGCGCGCACGACATAAACATCCGTCACGAATGTTCATTAAATCAGGTGTGTCAATTTCACCATTATCGATTGCATCAATGTCATCGTTGTTCATAACCAAACAACGATTTGTAAAACCGTAAAAATTCGCATCATCAGATAAAAACTTATAAATATATCCATCGGACATATCATTGGTACGCATTGTGTATGTCGCACCAACTGTACAACAAGACCCAGATGCGCGCATCAACATTTTATAACGTTCAACCAATGGTGCCATATCTGGATTATTTGCACTTATATCAATATCATAACTTACCGCATCAACAATTTGTGCCATGCTTTTTTGACTTAAATGTGCACTTCTTGGTGCAACAGATTGGCTGTATAACGGTTTTTTATGCCAAATACTACATTCAATTGCTGTATTAAATGGGCATAAACCATAATTTATTCCATCGCCATACCCGTTGTTTCCGGAAATATAATTAAAATTATTAGTTATGTATAAAACATCACCATAATAATTTTGATTCCCCAGCACATTTGGATTTTGTTGTGCTTCATCAATCCAATAAGTTTTTGGTGCGTTTTCTTCTATGATTTGAATTTGTTCCGTATCGGTATCAATTGCTTCTGTATCAATAAAATCAGACGCCACCGCAGGAACCGCACACAATGATAAAATATAAGAAAAAATATATACTCTCTGCCTCATGATAATTACAATTATATCACAAAAAGAAAATTAAAAAAACAATATTTTTAATTTTGTAAAATCTTGTTTGTATATTATAATGATTGTAGGAATAGATTCACAAAAGGAGAAAAAAATGAAAAAAATTTGTATGTTTGCGTTGTGTAGTGCTTTTTTAACCCCTGCTTTTGCTGAAAGTGTTGAACAAAAAACAAACGATGAAATTGCATTTCCACATGGTATGCAAATTGGTGTTGGTGCATCTTTGACAGGTGGTTTGGATGGTTTTATTGGTTATGAAAATAAAAATTTTGATTCTTTTTGGTGGAAAAGATTTGGTGTTCGTTTGGCATTTACAACAACTTCGCCATTAAAATCCAACATAAATTCATTGGTTAATAATATTCTGGACCATAGTAATGGTTTTAAGGTCGGTGGCGGAATTGCGTTGTCGGATACTTCGATTAAGGCAAAGCAAATGTCTGCGATTGTTGATTTTTATCCATTTGGTGATACGTGGTTTCTTGGTGGATGGCGTGTATCTGGTGGATATTATAATGGAAGTTTGAGTGTTGATGCTGATTTGGCTGGGACCAAGGATGAAATAGTTGTACCTGAATATTCGTTTAAGTTAAATGATACTTTGTACAAGTATTCTGGTGGTGATAAATTGGCAACAGGAAAATTAAAATGGGAATATTCTGGGCCTTATGTGGGAACAGGGTTTGATATTGGTTTGTTTTCGGGACTAAAAATATATTTGGATGCCGGTTTGGTTTTTGCGGATGATTCTGCAAAATTGGACTTGTCGATTCCTTCGGATAATTTGCAACAAAGTTCAGACGGAATTACGTGGACAAATGTTTCAACATCAGAACTGGAAACTGCAAAATCAGATGCTTTGTCCACTGCACAACATAAATTGGATAAATATGATTATTATCCAATTGTAAAATTAGGATTTATGTATCGTTTTTAGTAAATTGTGCGTTTTTACGAATCGGGGATAAATTCCCCGGTTTTTTGGTCTGATTCGCAACATAAAAAAGTTGACAATGAACATATTATGTGTTAAATCACTTAGAGCACAACACACAAAATAATAAAGGTGAATGAATATGAATAACATAGATGAAATCGGTATGCCAACAGACGCATATATCACGGTAAAACGTAACGAGAAAGGCGAGGTGGATATTTATGTTGGTGGCAAACCTGCAAGAACGTATCATGGGCAGAATATATGGGATATACCATACATAAAAGAAGTTTTTGAATGGATGCAGGCGCAAAATCCAGATATCGAGGAATTTCATATTGGTGCATTTGCAACACGTGGTGATAAAATGGGACAAACTGGCAATCCATCGTCGGGTTTTGGCCCACATGCATGGTGTCGTTTAAAGTTCAAAAATGGGAAATATGGGGCTTGGGTCTTCCGCCGCACGAACAGTTCGGCGGCCGATTGTGCGAACCGCTGTGCGGACTACTGCGCGTTCTACGTCCGTGATTACGCGGTCTTCCGCGCCGCGGTGTTCAATGCGCCAATTGATAAAACACCACAACCAAAAACGCCAGAGATTTCAAAAGATAAGAATAATAAAAATACAACTGTCGGAATCGACGGCAAAGGCTTGGCACAGTTGATTGTGAATTCTGTATATGGAAAACAAAAATAATCATAGTGTGTGAATATCGTATACATCAATCCCCGCAACACTCGTGGGGATTTTTTTTAAATGTTATTAAATTGACTTATATTTGCAAATTTTTTACAATTTGATATAGATGGACTGGTTATCAAGGTGTTGGATAAATATGATTATTATCCAATTGTAAAATTGGGATTTATGTATCGTTTTTAGTAAATTGTGTGTTTTTTACGAATCGGGGATAAATTCCCCGGTTTTTTTATCTGATTCGTAAAAATATGGCGAAACACGAATCGTTTTGGTCGGAAAATAAAATAAAAAATAAAAAAAATAAATAAATTTTTGCCGGTATTCTGCGGTTTTTCGTTTTTTATAAGATTTTTTTCTAAAAAGCGCTTGACTTTTTGTGGTTTTGATAACATACTATTTCTGCTTTCAAGTTGAGACGAGCAAAGAAAAAAAGCCCTCAACCCCTGAAATTTGGCGATTGCAAGATTGAAATAAATGTCTTGAATAAATCGCAACATTGTGAATAAAAGCAGCTCATCAAAAAGATTTTTGAACAAAATCAAAAATCTGTTCAAGAAGAGATATGCAGACAGTTGAATTTGGAATTATCCAAACTTTGACAAAGTCAATGTGCATATCCTAGACAGGTAGTAGGTTTACATATTAAACCTCGTTAAAAACTTGTCTTGCGAATATAATAATAATGTAAAGACGAACTGATATATATGTCAGCTTTGTTTAATATGCACAGGACTTAAACCACAGGTTTTTATAGAACTTGAGAGTTTGATCCTGGCTCAGAACGAACGCTGGCGGCAGGTCTTAGGCATGCAAGTCGAACGAGTGAAGCAGGGCTTGCCCTGTGGAACGAGTGGCGCACGAGTGAGTAACGCGTGGGAAATTGCCCATCACTGGGGAATAACGTTTGGAAACGAACGCTAATACCGCATACGCCCGCAAGGGGAAAGATTTATCGGTGATGGATGTGCCCGCGTTGGATTAGCCAGTTGGTGGGGTAATGGCCTACCAAAGCAATGATCCATAGCTGGTCTGAGAGGACGATCAGCCACGCTGGAACTGAGACACGGTCCAGACTCCTACGGGAGGCAGCAGCTAAGAATATTGGGCAATGGAGGAAACTCTGACCCAGCCATGCCGCGTGAATGAAGAAGGCCTTCGGGTTGTAAAGTTCTTTTAGTCATGAAGATGATGACAGTAGTGACAGAAAAAGCACCGGCTAACTTCGTGCCAGCAGCCGCGGTAATACGAAGGGTGCAAGCGTT
>CALCGS010000010.1 GCA_937901165.1 uncultured Alphaproteobacteria bacterium | reverse complement strand
TCATGTGCACGAATATTTGCATTGGTACAATTTATAAAATCTTCGCAAATTTCGGTATATTCTTCGGCATCTTTTGGGCCACCAATTATATCCATCATTTCCATATAAGAACGCAAATTATATCCTTTGTCGAAACCTTTCTTGGCATAATCTTCGACCATTTGTCTATGTTCTTGGCGTGCTTTTTCACGCATGAATTTTTGCATAGGGCTTTCGTTTGTGTTTGACATAGTTACATCCTTTTTGTTTTTATAATCCCAAACCAAATATTTTTTCAAATTCTTTCCGGCGTATTTCACTAGCAATTTGTTCTGCTTGTCGTTCAAGTACCCGATGATATATGTCTATCACATCTTTGGATGGATTTTGAAACAAGCCAAATATTTTACGGGCATAAAATCGTTTAGCACGAGCCAATTCCAATAGTCCTTTATGGACTTGTTCATTTTGATATTTCAAATTTATAATGTTTGGAAAGTTTTTGTATATCGCTTGCAAATCTTTATAAATCCGACTTGTCTGTGGCATAACATTTTGCAACCTTTCATATACAGAATCCAAAGTGACACCAGATTTACCCAGATAATTTTCGTCCCTGCACATTATTTCAAACCCATAAAACAGTGCCAACTCTTGTAATGCAGGATATTGAAATTTTATGTATTCGATATTTTCGGGGTTATTTTGTATTGCTTTTTCTTTGACTGCTTTGCTGGGGTTTCGTATGTATTTTATTGCATGACAAATATGCCATCCCACAGCATTCAACCGAAACGCTTCCAATTGTGCGGGTGTCAATGATGATGATTGAGATTCGATTGTTTGAACCAGTGGCATCAAGTTATGTTCACCCCAATATCCTTCGCGGTCATAGTCAAATTCTATCATGCGTTTTTTATGTTCTGTATTGATCTGATTCAATTTTATTGTTCCAGCATTCAAAGCAAGAATTTCGGAATTTAATGTTCTGTATTCTGGTTTTACCAACAATATATTTTTGACATCACGACGAACAATCTCATCAACAACATCTGGGTGGGGTTCATCCACAAATTGCATGACACGTGGTGATTTTTCACATGCTATATGTTGTAAAAACCAGGATGGTTTTGCACATCTGGATATCAAACCCGGTTTTTCATATAACACCAATCTGATTTCTTCTTCCGCCATTATTTGTTCTGCGGGATTCGTTCTTTTGTGGCATGATTCTATGCGTTTTACCAAAAATTCTTGTAATGACTTATAAGCCTGTTGAAATTCTGCATCATCACGCATAGCCTGCATTACAAAAACGCCACCACAGCATTCAATATCATCGTGCTGCTTGATATGTTCTTGTTTGGTTTTTTCCACCAATTTACGATACGTATCTAAAAATTTCAACGTGTGAAAACTCAGGTTTTCTTTCTTACCATCCTGCAATATGCGTAATATCAAATCACGTAAATCACGATAGTAAAAGTATTCCTTTTTATCCGCAAAAATGCATTTAATCAAATTTTTGCGTGCATCCAATTGGAATCTTGTAAAATCACTAGCCACGGCAGCCACCTTTAGTGTTATTAACTTTTAACACTCTCTGCTCCGGTATTTGACAGAATAGCATGCTTTTGGCTAATGTCAATGAATTACGACACAAAACCCGCCAATTTGGGCGTTGATAAATTGGATTGTTATTTTATGTGGTGATATGACCG
>CALCGS010000009.1 GCA_937901165.1 uncultured Alphaproteobacteria bacterium | reverse complement strand
TGTCCGCAAAGTTGGTGAAACAAAATTCCGCACCAGAACAGAAACCAAAAATATGGTATCTTTCAAATTTATAAAAACCGCTATTGAATACGAGGCACGCCGTCAAATTGAAATATACGAAAACGGTGGCAACGTCAGTCAAGACACAATGCGTTATAATCAAGGCGATGGCACAACTTCTGTTTTACGCAGCAAAGAAGATGCATTGGATTACAGATATTTTCCAGACCCTGATTTATTACCATTGGATATTGACGAAGAAACAATAGAACGCATTCAAAAAACAATGCCTGAATTACCTGCTGCAACGCGCACAAGATACATAAACGATTTGGGTTTATCCGAATATGATGCTGCACGTTTAACAGAAACAACGGACATTTCCAAAGAAAATTAAGGAACCAAAAGTCAAAGAGCCTAAAGATAAAAAAGAACGTGCAAAACAAATCGCAAACTGGATGATAAGTGAATTATTTGCACACCCTGAAAATTGGGATGAAAAAAACTCTGTATGTGCATCAAATCCTGACACACCGCGAATTATTACCCCATCTGATTTATCTGATTTGGTTGATATGATAAATTCACAATCAATCAATGGAAAACAAGCCAAAGAAATATTTATAAAAATGCTTGATGGCGAATCAGGAACCCCACAAGAAATTGCAGACAAATTTGGTATGAAACAAATTACAGATATTTCTGCAATCGAATCGGCAATTGACACAGTAATTGCAAACAACCCATCCCAGGTTGAACAATATAAATCTGGCAAGGTTGGATTACTTGGTTTCTTTGTTGGTAATGTTATGAAGGCAACCGGTGGCAAAGCAAACCCTGCAACCGTAAACGAAATTTTAAGAAAGAAATTATCTTAATTTAACAACGGTAATACTAATACAATGCAAAAATTTTTTATTCAAACTTTTGGTTGTCAAATGAACGTATACGACGGTTTACGAATCGCCGCAATGCTGGAACATCACGGAATGATGCGTACAGAAGATTTATCAGACGCCGATATAATAATATTAAATACATGTGCTGTACGTGCCAAAGCAACCGACAAAGTATATTCCGCATTGGGCAGAATAAGACGTGCAAAAAAGCCATCTGCACTATTGGGCATTGTTGGTTGCGTTGCACGCGAATCTGGTTCAGATGCCTTTCGTAGAATTCCCGACTTAAATTTTGTTTTAGGCCCACAAAGTTATCATAAATTACCAGAAATCTTGTCAGACCCAACAACAAAATTATTAAACATAGATTTAGGTGGACTTGAAAAATTTGATGAATTACCACCAATAACAAAATCCCCATTGGTTGCGTACATTCCAATTCAAGAAGGTTGCAATCATTGTTGCACATACTGCATTGTACCATATACACGCGGTCCTGAAATATCACGTCCATTTCAAGATATTATCCAGGAAACAATAAATGCGGCAAATGTGGGTGCAATTGAAATTTGTTTCTTGGGCCAAAATGTAAATGGTTATAGATATACAGACGAATCAGGAAAAGAATATCGTTTATCTGATTTAATTCGTCATACTGCACAAATCGAATCGATAAAACGCATCAGATTTACATCCAGCTATCCAACAGAAATGTCTGATGATTTAATTGAAATATTTAGTAGCGAACCAAAATTATTACCATTTTTGAATATGCCCATTCAAAGTGGCTCGCCAGATATTTTGAAAAAAATGAATCGTCCTTATGATCTGGAACAATATTTAACGATAGTAAACAAATTACGTTTATCACGCCCAGACATTCAAATATCCAGCGATTTTATTGTTGGATTTCCTGGCGAAACCGAACAAGATTTTGAACAAACTTTGCAAATTGCTGGTCGGGTTAAATATATAAATTCGTATTGTTTTAAATATTCACCCCGTCCACATACTGCGGCGGCATTGATGCCGAATCAAATTTCTGACCAAATAAAAAGCGAACGTTTACAACGTCTTGATTCAAAATTAAACGAAATACAGCGCGAATTTAATACATCTTGCATTGGTAAAACAATGCTATGTTTATATGATGGCCCAGACAAAACAGGCCGTAATGCAATATACAGAACACCATATATGCAACCATGTATTGTCAAGAATATATCTGATACACCTGGTGATTTAATCAATATTAAAATCACAGATGCGAACAAGGCAACACTATACGGTGAAACAAGCGATTAAAACACAATGTTTAGTTTTCCTGTGATTTTGTACTGCATACCAAAATCAGAATTATAAACCTCTGCTGATATTGTACCACCTGCCCCATCCAGTTCGGACCAAACATCAACAGATACACCAGCATTTATTTCTGCATTTGTATCCACGGCAAAATATGCCGAATATTTATACAACATATTATCAAAACTAAATTTATATTTTGCATTTGCACCAGTTTTAACGGCAAAATTATCATCACTTTTATTCACAATATACACATAATCATCATACAAACCGACAAAAGGCACAACAGATAAATTATCATTCACATCAAAACTTGCACCAAAATCTACACCATAATAAAGCGATACTCCATAAGGATTTTCAAATATTTTTTCATCATCAAACACATAACCCGAATCGAATTTTGTATAACTAGCACCAATTTTAGAACTAACAAAAAACAAATCTGAAATTTTATAAAACGCATCTAAATTTCCACCGAACGTATTTCCAGAAAATTTATTGATATTATCAGCCCAATTTGCATTGTAATAATACCCACTCAATCCAAGGTAAAAATTATCTGTATGTAATACACGTGTACCAACATTTACACCCAACGCAGACATTTTATCACCAAAAATATATTCTGGTGCAATCCATAAATCCGATTCGTTTAATATAAACTTATTTTTATTCAATTGAAAATTATCAAGCACCCCAACCATATTCATTAACAAGATGGGATTAAAATGCACAGATTTATTAATAATTTCATTAAAATCATTTATGTTATCCAACGAATCTAAAACAGAAAACAATTTATCATCAGCATCCTTTTCACGCAACAAATTCAAATCACCACCAACATCATTATTATAACTTAATAAATTTTCATAATCTGTTACACGTATTCCCAACAAACGTACCGCCCCAGATTCAGACACCATGCGCACAGAATAAATATTTTCATCTTGTGCTTCTTGATACAGATGTAAATTCGCAGCATTATCAACCCAAAACAAAACAGTATCTTGAAAATTCGTTAAATCTGAAATTTTCAAATAACAATCCCCATTAAGCGTAAGAGTATTTGAAAAAGCCCCAGGAATAAAATCATTATCCAACACCAACCACACATTATTACCAATAGAAATCTCATCTGCATTTTGTGCAACATTTACCAAATCAGACAATTTCAAATTTTGCACATTATCATTAACCAATACAGAATTACCACTTATCGTAATAAAATCATCTGCCATTAAATTAAATGACATAAAACAACAAGCAATAAAAGCCAATACTCCTAAACGCATCACAATCAAATACTAGCAAACAAAAACAAAGAAATGAACAAAAATATAAGAACAAAATCCTGGGCATCCATACCTATATGAATAGCATTTTTATTTTGATAATATGACAGCGTAGACATGAAAAACAATAAATAAAAACCTACAAAGGAGAAAAGAAATGAAAAAAACGACTCTATCAGTATTAGCTGCATTGATAGCAACACCTGCTTTGGCGGGCAACCCAAACCAAGGCAGTTCTTGGCAAATGTGGGGATTGGATCCATACATTGGTTTGCGTGGTGGTATGGGATATACGAATTTGAATTACAACTTTAATGGCAACAAAGAATCAATGACTGACTTTGTATTCCAAGGCCGTGCAGCAATGGGTTTGGAAATGTGCGACACAGTTCGTTCTGAAATCGAATATTCTTTATATGGCAAAGCAAAAGACAGTGCAACCTTTGGTGATCAAGATGTAAACGTAGACACAAAATTGCAAACATTATTGATGAACGCATATATGGAATTTGGTGATTATCAAATCGTACGTCCATTTATCGGTGTTGGTGCCGGTGTTGGTTTTGTAAAAGTAGATGCATCCAACAATGCACCAAGTTATGACAAAACAAGTTTCTCTGCAATGGGAACAATGGGTGTATCGTTTGACATGGAAATGTTCGCAGTTGACGTTGCTGCACGTTATAACTATGTTGATGTTGCTTCTGGTTTGCATAACTTTGGTGGTGATATTGGTATCAGATTTATGTTCTAAATCTAAACCATCAACAAAATATCCCATATATCAAATATGGGATATTTTTTATAAAGTAAAAAAGTCCCAAAAAATATTTTGGGACAAATATTATTTTAATTTTACCAAAGCTAATTTATTTAAAAAGCCTGATTCAATATCCGTAAGCAAAGAAATCATCCCCTCGTTTATATCATGTTTTTTTACCAACTTTTCGATATCGTTTATAATATCCAAACAAAATTTATACAAATCAACACGCACAAACTTTGGATTTAACAAAGATGATTTGAATACATTTTTATCATCCGTTGCCATAAAGTACTGTTCTGCAATTTCATCGACCCATGTATCAATATCTTCGCCCAACCTATCAAACAACAAATGCAAAGAATAATCATTTGTTTTCCAATGATTTATTTTACAAGAATATTTAAACGCAATAAGTTTTTGTAATAATTCGTACATATTTTCTCCTTTTTATACATATAAATAATGCCACAAACGGCACAACAATATCACAGGACAAAAATCCGCTATACAGGGAATTACAACGCATACACAAAAATAGGTAATCAAACCTAACGAATAAACAATTAAAATAATGTAAAATATAACTCGTAACCAAACAAAGGGGAATACAAAATGAAAAATACAATTAAAAAATCAATATTTGCGACATCAGCACTTGCATTACTTGCGGGATGCAGCACAATGTGTGGTCATCACGACACAATGCCAGCACAAAAACAACACCATCAAGAAACAGTTGTATTTCAACAAAATTATACAAATGCAGACACCAGCAAAGTATATGCAAAAATGTACACACGCAGTCGTCATGGTGGCGAATCGAAAATGGGGTACATTAAATTTATCGAAACAGATAACGGCTTAAAAATGAAAACTGATTTACAAGATATGCGTCCAAACGTAAAATACACATTGAAAGTATATCAATGTGGCAGTTGCAACGACGAAAGCACATGCTGTGATAAAAATCCAATGGCAATTGATTTACCACAATTACACATTGACCACGTTGGCACATTGCAAGACACATATATCATTCGTGGTTTAACCGCAACACAATTAAAGAACGCCAAAATCTATATGGAACGCGATGGCGGATACAAAGCGGCATGGGGCACATTAAAATAAAACAACCGACCGCAACAAAAAATACCTTTGATTTTTCAAAGGTATTTTTTATTACTTTAATCTGCATTTTTCTCTTAAATCAGTATCACTATTACACCCATTATCTATACATTTAACACATTTCTCAAACAAATCACCTGGACATAATGCACATTCAGACATTTGATTTTTTGTTGCCAAAACAGGCAAATTCGTTATATCGACACACAATTCTGTATATTTACTTTCTGTTATATCACCAGTTCTTCTAAGAAAAGGATTATTTTTAGCACTATATTCAGCTTTCTCTTTTAGAGTTTTTGCACCCACATATTTTTCCACTGGATTTCTGGAATCAAATATTTGCGATGTTCCATTACATGTTTTACAATACGAACCCAAATATTGACCATTTTCATCCATAACACGAACAACCCCAGAATGTGCGGTTATTGGACATTCTATACATCTTGTTGACATTTCACTTTCAAAAACATTGCCATCTGGACATGGTGCCACACATTCACCAGAAAAAGGATGGGACACTTGGCCATCTGGACATTCCGGATTACACGGTGTAGAAACCTCTTTTCCACACACATCATAAACAATATCATATTTACATGTTCTTTTCTTATCCGCAGATGTCGCTTCACCTTTTTTGGTTCCTGCTTTACTTGCTATGAATTTACGCGTTCCATCTACATCGCAACAATAATAACCATGCACTTCTTCTCCAAGTTGCACTGTCTTCTGTTCATCACCTCTATTAAACTTTACCCCAGCAATCTTTTTTTCATCCGCCAATTTTGAACCTACACAAAAATAAAATACATCCGGCTCGCTTGCCTTTGTATCATTAATAATACATCCTTTATCTATCTCTTCCAACACCCAACCTTTCGTTCGACAATAACCATCACCGCCCCACAAAGCAAAACATGCAACGAAAAATAAAAGTAAACTTTTTTTCATTTTTCCCCCTAATACCTAATTATTTTAATAATTGCATACGAACGACATAAAATCAATCACAAAAAAGCCGATTATATTCACTCGGATAACTCAACTGTGTTGCAAAAACAAAATCACCACAATGGGTGATTTTTATTTTTGGTGGACGCACAGGGACTCGAACCCTGGACCCACTGATTAAGAGTCAGTTGCTCTACCAACTGAGCTAATGGTGCATTTTCAAACTGCTTTATAATAATAACACAGTATTG
>CALCGS010000008.1 GCA_937901165.1 uncultured Alphaproteobacteria bacterium | reverse complement strand
TTTATTCCAACCAAAACACATGTTATGGCGTGTCGTTATGATGATATTGATGTGAATCAGCATATAAACAATGCTGTGTACACGGTATGGGCAACAGAAAGCGTTGGCTTTCAATACCGTAACGAACATAAATTGCGTGGCATAGATATTTATTTTGAACACGAAATAAATCCAAATACACCAAGCGTTCGTATAGAGGTTGCATTTGATAACAATATTACGCGTCATAAAATTATGACTGACGAACTGGAACACGCAAACATTGTGTGTTATTGGGAACACAAATAAAAAGCGCCGTTTGGCGATTTTTTTATTTCAGATAATTTTTTTCTTTAAACCCCCCTGCGGGCCCTCTCCCCCCAAGGGGAGAACTTTGTAACGTTCTTTTTTGGGCTACAAACCGCAGGAATCTGCGGTTTTTTAGCAAAAATATAAGCGATAATTAAAGGTACGTTTAATTTACTATTTTTTTCACTTTTTTAACTTTTTTCATTTTTCCTAGATTTCTGCGGTTTGCGGACAGTTTTTGCGGTTTTACAAACACCCATTCAGCCAGTAAAAATTAAACGTACGTTTTTTGTTATAATATTTATGCAAAGAAATAAGAAAGGGAGAAATCATGAAAACAAAAATATTATTAACAAGTGCATTAGCAATAAGCATAGCGTGTCCAGCAATGTCGGACCCATTACCAGCGATAGACGATTGTGTACAAAGCGAAATTGGAGTATCAGAAGGCACCGCAAGTCTTGAAGCAGATTGGACAGCAAATACAATAACATTAAAATATAAAAACCAAGGTACAGACTTTAATACAGGTTCGTGCACCTATGACCAATCATTTACATTACCACAAGCCCCAACAAGAACAGGTTATAACTTCGCTGGCTGGAAAGTAAAGTCAGGCCCAGCCCAATGTTCTGCATCTGTTCTTGGAACATTAAATGCAAGTCAACCAATAACATACTTTGCATCAATTGGTTTAAACACAACATATTGTGAAGGCTGGGATCAAAATATATCTGGTAATTGGTTTGGTGTTGACGAAAGTGGTAGTTGTAGTGATTCTGCCTTTGCAAACTTAACCCCAGGCGAATGGGAAGTAACAGGTTCATACGGTACATTAAAGGGTAAAGCAGTATGTGCAAATAACGAAGGTACCTATGCCCAAACAGGTACACCAGAAGGCACAGGAGGCAAATATTGTTGGTGTCAACCGACCAGTTATACCCCTGTTGGTGGAGAAATGTGTTCAATCTCCTCCTCTTCGTGGGTGGTCGGCGACGTCGACTTCGGACCGGTATCTGAACTTGCCGGATACATCTCACCGGTCCCTGGAGGTGTGGGACCGATGACTATCACTATGCTGATGGAGAATACAATCGAATGCTTCCTGTCAAAGTGCCCAGTGGGCAATGTCTGACCTGAAGAAAAGATTGTCACATGATACGGCGTCTACAAGTTTGTAGGCGCTTTCTTTTGCCTCT
>CALCGS010000007.1 GCA_937901165.1 uncultured Alphaproteobacteria bacterium | reverse complement strand
TTACTCAATTAATAATACAAATGTGGAAACTGGTACATTAACTATCATTGAGGATTATAAAAAATCACTTGCATCACAGCCAAATTTCTGGATTAATTTTGAATTTGATACTATATGTGATGACATTTTATATTTTACTCAGATTGATAATCGAATTATTAATACTTATGGAGTAAAAAGTCTTATATATGGAGCTTCTGACGGTCTATTAAATGTTTCATTATCAGCAAATGGTTTTAAGTTTAAAAAACTTATGCACTACTATTATGCAAATGTAAGAATCTCTGTATTTAATACTACAAAAAATGTGGACTGTCCTCGTGTAAAAACTGATGGGGCTTTAAGAGAAATTATTTACGAATATGTAACACCGGGAGATATTCGTAAATAATTTCTCTTAAGGCCCCATCAGAGAAATTATTTAACTGGTCCAGCTATTATTATTCGGTAATCAAAGGAGTAAAAGCTCAGGCTGGTAGCAAAGACTATTATTTCTCATATGATGATGTAATTTATTATCAGGGAGAAGAGGATGATAAATCTTCTACTGTAGCAGAACTTCAGCTTAAAAATAGTAGTTTTACAGGTAATAAACTTACAACAAATCCTAATAAAGTAACTGGAAACCTTTGGATTGTTAACGGTAATAATAAGACTTCTGTTTGGGATGAATATGATTATTCTATTAAAGATTCAAATCTTATAATTGATATCAGTAGTAAGCTTCGTCAGATTAGACAGAAAGAATTCTATCCAGAAATTGTTGCAACATGGGAATACAACAATGCTGTTTATGAACTTACTTTAATTGACGACAGTACAAAATTGTTTAAAGATGAACATTCACAGGCACAGGTAGAATTAAACAAACAGTTTAATATTATTCCTAGAGAAGGTACCTTCACTGTAGCAGAAGAATTCCAGGATAAAAAAGCATTCATTATTAAATACAATAGAAATAAGAATACTTTGACTGATAAAAATCCTGTAAAAGCAAGTACTTCAATGTTTGCTTCAAAAGAAGATCGTCTTGCAAATGCTCGTTCAGCTGGTCTTAAAGCTGTAGAAGAAGGACTTATTCCTGCAAACAGCCGTTTTGAAGTTGATTATGAAGGTTGTGATTATGGTGAATATCTTGGTCCTAAAACTTATTCCCGAGCAAGTGAATCTAAATATAATTACGATCAGTATAAAGTTGATGAAACTTATAAAGAATTTACTGAACTTCCAAAAGGTGAAAAGGCATACTTAAAGGCTATTGGTAAATATTGTAATGTCTGGTATTACAATAATAATAACCTTGCGGATGAAGTTCTTAGGAATGCTATTGCAGAAGGTAAGACAAGTTTCCAGGAAGTTGCAGATAACTTTGATAAATTCTATGAATATGAAACTTTCATTTTTGGTTCCAATGTTCCTACTAAGCATTATTCTTATCTTGAAGAATTTGACCGTGGTATCAAGGTTGATATTTTTATTTATGATGTTGATGAACTTTATACTAAGAAGATGACAGGTGGTGTTTTTGGATACTTCCATGGTAAGGACTTATATACAAAGAGGTACAATCCAAATTCAAATGCCTGCGAAGTAATTTATATTGACTCTGCATTCCTTGGTTTGAATCCTAAATATATGTATTCAACTCTTGCTCATGAATTCCAGCACCTGCTTTTGAATATTAATAAATTCATTAATAAAGGACTCGATTTTAATTCATGGTTTACAGAAATGATGTCTTTGGCTGCAGAAGATGCATTACAGAACGCCTGTCTTGGTTATGAAAATAACGAAGGTATTTCTAATCGTGTTTATGAATTCAACGGTGGATATAATGCAGGATTTGTAAATTGGGGTGGAATGAATAAAAGCGTTTATTATAGTTATGCAACAGCTGCAATCTTTATGGACTACCTTATGAAAAACTATGGTGGCATTAATCTCTTGTACGAAATTGCCCATAATGACTATATGAACGAAGAAGCAGTAACAAAAGCACTTCAGAAACTTGGTTATGATGAAACTTTTGATTCAGTAATGATGAAAATGGGTATAATGATTATTAATTCTTATGATAATAATCCAAATGTTAGCGACCCAAATTATCTTACAATAAATAAAAATTGTTCTTATCCAATTACAATTAATGGTAAAGTTGTGAATTTCAAATTTAATGCATTAAATCTTTGTAACTATCAGTTTGATAATACAACTGGAAATTATAAAGCTAATGATAGATATCTTTCAGCTTCAAGATTATTTAATGATGGAAAAGATGAGTTTATTACTGGTCCATCAGTATTAAAATCAGATGCAAGTTTTAAGAATATTTATTCAAAGGCAATTACTGTAAACCACTTAATTACATATCCAAAGACAATTACAGTAGATGAATATGATAATAATAATTTTTCAAATTACATATCAAGAAATTTACGTTACGAGGGTATAGCAACAGAAGTTTATAATAATATAATTGATGCATTGGAGAATCAATGTTTTATATTGGACGGGACTTTTTTACAAATTTCAGACATCAACACAGAATCTAGTGCCAATATAAAATATAACAAAAATAATTTCTGTTTAACAGCAAACGAAAATTTTATCGATATACAAAAAATTTATAATGTCGCCATTCGTTACAACACAATAAACAAATTACAAAAAGATAGCACAAGCAATATCTATACACAAAAACCAATCACTAACAATCTAAACAATATTAGTCTTATGGAATTGGCAACACAAAATATATTCCAACAAAATTTCTCATTACAACAAGACATTATACAAGAAAATATATGTCCTGAAAAATACGAAACACAAGTTGACACACAATCTTGGGGAATTTGTTCTTGTTTTGCAAACGGCAAAAGACGTAGTAATAATGGCACATCACCACGCTGTGTCGCCACATATCCAGTAAAACCGCTATCGTATGAATACGATACAGATAATAATTTATTTGTCGCCGCTAATGGAACTGATAACAGTTGCGTTGTAAAAAATGGGAACACTTCTTTCTTTTTTATACCATGGGGAATGGAATTATCTACTAACACATCGGAACCAACTGCACAAGATTGGTGCACATTAGAGATTAATAAAAACAATGTCGTATGTCCTATATGGGCAGAGATAGAAACGAATAATGTCATTGATAGCAATGGTACCAATCGTAAAGGTGAATGCAAGGTTCCGTATTGTACAAACCAAGAAAAAGTTACCAGTAATAATTGCACCAAGGACTATACATACGAATATTCTTGTCCTGCAGATAAACCATATATGTATAAAGATGATAACAATCTTGTTTGTGTGGATGATAATATGTCACCAAGCGTACCAGCAATTAAATTCAATCAAACGAAATAAATTTATAAAAATATTTTATTCGCAATACGTTTTGCAACACTTTTATTATCTGGACGCCATAGTTTATCGGCACTACGCAAATTTTTAATCATTAAATCGCGTATTTTTTTATCTTTTAATTTTATGAATTCGTCATATATTTTTCCCCCAGAAACATTATTGCCCAATAATTCTGGGTAAATCATCTGATTTAACAAAATATTCACCAAAGAAACCCATTTAACATTTATAAGCAATCGTGCAATTATGGTTGTAATAAAATTCATTTTATAAACAATAATTGCCGGCACGTGCATCATCGCCAATTCTGCAGATACAGTTCCACTGGCCGCTATTGCAATATAAGTTTTTTCATATAAATCATACCGATTTATAGAATCAATCAATTCAACATCAACAGGAAAATACTGTTTTACAAAATTTTCAATATATTCGCGAGTATTTTCAAGAACAGGTATAGCAAATTTATAATCTGCAACATTTTCATTTTTTATAATTTCTGACAAAAAATCACAATATAATGGCATAATCTTTTTGATTTCGTTCATTCTGCTGCCCGGAATCAGTGTTATAAGTTTTTTTTCACTATTATCAATTTTATTTTTGTATTTTCCCATAATTTTATCAGAAACAGGGTGCCCGACAGCAACAACATCCAAACCATATTTGGTAAAATAAGGTAATTCAAAATCAAAAAAAGCATACAATCTATCAAAAATTTTTGAATATTTTTTTGCACGTTTTGGACGCCACGCCCAAACCTGGGGGGCAACAACATGTTGAAATTTCAATCCGTTTTTTATCAGTAATTTTCCAGAATCTGTTTTTTTTAATTTATTTACAACAGATTTAGCAAACCCTGGTGAATCTATCGTTAAAACAACATCCGGACGCTGTTTTATAATTTCATTTACGGTTTGATTGATGCGTTTTGTTAAAGTTTTTGCATGTGCCAACACCTCTATAATTCCCATAACGGATAAATCATACATAGGAAATATAGATTTTAATCCTTGCTTTGTCATATTTTCGCCACCAACACCAACAAAGCACACATCCGGCATTTGCGACATAATTTCAGCACCTAAAACATCACCGGAAACTTCGCCTGCAATAATAAAAATAGATTTTTGTTTTCTAGTGTTCGGCATTTTTAGACGTTCCAATTCCACGTTTTGAACGATTTTCTATAAAATCAATAGCGTCCATTGCATATTTGTTGTTTTTTACGTCTTTACGAACACGATTTAATCGCTCTTCAACGGTACCATCTGTATCACAAAATACAGCAGAATACACAGAATGAATCGCGTGCATATCTTCATTTGTAAAACCATGACGCATTAAACCGACACGATTAATTGTTCGATAAACCGCACGTGCACCATCATAGATTGCATATGGCAAAATATCATTACTAACCCCAGACATTCCACCAATAAACGCATTTCTACCAATTCTAGCAAATTGCAACACCATTACCCCACCAGACAATATTGCAAAATCTTCTATTTCAACATGTCCGGCAACCTGAACCAAATTAGACATAACAACACTATTTCCAACCTTGCAATCATGCCCAACGTGGGCATTTACCATAATTTGACAATCATCACCAATCACAGTTCCATCAGATGCAGGTGTCCCAGAATGAATTGTTACATATTCACGAATACGACAACGTTTACCAATACGCAATCCGGTCATAGTATTTTCATCCTGCCATTTTAAGTCCTGGCTCATTACGCCCAACACAGCGAATGGATAAACAATAGAATCATCACCAATATACGTTTTGCCATCAATAACAACATTAGATATCAGTTCAACTCTATCACCCAAAACAACATTTTCACCGACTATACAAAAAGGCCCAATTTTGCAATCTGCACCAATAACGGCCCCTTGTTTAATAATAGCGGTTGGATGAATATCTGTCATAAAAAACCCTTTTTTGTTTAGATTATATATTTAAATGACAGTTTTTTGTAGTAAAGAAATATAACAAATTATAACAAAAACTTAGATTCTTGCCACAAATCCCCCTTTGGCAAAGTAATCCATCCTAAAATTCCCAAACAAGCTATAACAGGCATAATTGTCACAATTCCAAACCCAATCAAAGATATATACAATAACCGAACTGATAAATACATAGGTGTTGTTTTTGAATGTAATGTTCCCAATGCAATTAAACAAAAGAATAGGGCACAAGAACCCAAAAAAACAATAACAGATTCTGTTAGTATAAATAAAACAATTGCCAAAACAGTTAAACAACGCATCAACCATTTAATTTTAACAAAAGCGCTTTGATGAATTTTTTCTTTGGGTTTAACATTACGCAATGCTAATACCGCACTTATTGGCAATCCTACAATTAAAATTCCCAACAAATGTAAAATTGTTAAATTTCCAAGTTGTCCAAACCTAAACAATTCTGGTTGCATAAGAATTGCAGTTATTATTGCAAACACAACAAAATATAACACCGGAACATCCGATATATTACGACTTGTACATCTACCAATTATTGCACCGGACACAAATCCCACTATTTGTAAAATCGGTCCCCACCATGTATGCGTATCAGACAGTCCAACAACCCCCAATAAAATCAACACAAATAATATATATTTGAATTTTTCTTTTTTTGTTAAACTTTTCCATTTAGGCATTTGTATATTTTTTGTATTTTTTGCCAAAAACAGCATGGCTACAAACCCAACAAACGCCGTAATAAAAGGCACCAAAGACACATTATCACGCATAACATTATAATTTCCACCAAACAATAAAATCCAAGCAACTGACAATCCTACAGTCCAAAAAACAATATTGTGCATTATATTATCTTTTTTCCAACCGACAGAATCTAAAAATAATTTACCATACACCTTTACAACAATAAATAATGGCAACATTAACAATGCCACCCAGAAAAAAGCCGGATCAAACAAAGCCGCATTATTAAACGCACTAACAGCACTCTGAACAATTAAAGAATCTTGTAATAACATAGACTTGCCTTTTGTTTTTTATAGTTTATTATATATCTATATGTCAGAAAAACAAGCGATTTTTACATTGTTAAATGGCCGTGTGTCTTTTTACCGTGGCATTTACAATCCCACATCCGATGCGGTATGGCTGGCGGCTTTTGCACCAACAAAAAACATATCAACCGTCTTGGATGCCGGCATTGGCACGGGCGGGGTAAGTTTGTGTTTGTTATCACATAACAAAGAACTAAAAATAACCGGAATCGACATATCTGAATCAATGTTATCTGAATGCAAACGAAATATAGAATTAAATAATGCAAACATTGATTTAATCCAATCGGATTTTTTAACCTGGAAAACAGATAAAACATTTGATTTAGTAATAACAAATCCACCTTATTTCAAAGGAACTCCTGCAAAACACAACGCGCACCACAACATAGATTTGACACAATGGACAAAAAGGGCTATTGCTCGTGTTAAACCAAATGGTTATTTTTGTACAATTTGTGATTCTTTATGTGTTGCAGACGTTATATCTGCTATAAATAACTGTTGTGGCACAATAAAAATAATACCTTTGTTTGGACACAAAAACACTGCAGAACGTGTTTTAATCAGTGGCAAACTCGGAACCAAGACAGGCAGCACACTATATTCTGGATTCAATATGAATACAGACGCAATTTTACGTGATGGCTTGACTATTGAAGATATATTGACTACAATTACCACACAATGATAAATTTTATAACCAGATATTTTTCATCATTATGGTCATTAATAACATGGCCTTTTCGTGCTATATGGCACGGAATTACACGTATGTTTCCACCACGTGAATTCACAATTATGGACATTCCTCGTGGTAATGTATACAGTTTTGAACAAAGCAGTTTTTGGCGTTTTACAAAATTTTGCGGCAAACTTGGATTGATAATATGGGCATCTTGGGCAACATACATATTTATTTATCACAGACCTTTGCTTCAAAAACGCACCATGCAACTCGCCGAAGAAACCGCAAAACACGAACGTCACATGTATGATTTACAAACATACTTGGCAAAATACAACGATTTGACACGCGATTTAAATGTTTTGGACGACAAAATTTTAACAGACAAAAAACTATCTGACAAAGACACAGAAGAATTAATGAACGAACGTGTAAAAATATGGGGCGAACTGGACTTTTTACACGCAAAGTTAGTGGAAATGTTCCAAAATCCAAATTACAATCCTGAATACACCAAAGTTACTGATTTATCATTGGAATACGAAATGGTACTGGCTGAAAATGCAGAATTAAAGAAAATAAATACCAGCATGATAGAATCAATGGCAAAAATATCAGATGCAGATAATGAAATCGTTGAAACTGTCACAAAAATGACTGCTGAACACACCGAAGAATTACAAAATCAATTAAAAACTATAAACTCTACATTAATATCACTGGGTGCAACAAAACAAGACCTAATTGATAATGCAAACAAATTCGCATCCCCTTTGGTTGGCAAATCGTTTTCGCCATTAAATTTAGACCAAGATTTCGACCCAAAATATCAAAAACTGGCCCAAGATATAGAATTATGGAACGGTTTACAAAAACTAACAAAGATTTTACCTTTGGGGGCACCTGTTGAAAATGTTCGTGTAACATCAAATTTTGGGGTGCGTACAGATCCATTTGAAAAAACAAAAAAGAAACACAAAGGTATAGATTTTGCCGGAAAAATTGGAACAGAATTGATGGCGGTTGCACCCGGACGCGTTGTTTCTGCGGGCGAACGTGTTGGCTACGGCATAACGGTTGAAATTGACCATGGACTTGGTTTTTCGACATTATACGCACATTTATCTAAAATAAATGTATCTCGTGGTGATTGGGTAAAACCCGGAACAATTGTTGGACTTGGGGGTTCTACGGGGCGTTCAACTGGTCCACATTTGCATTACGAAATACGATACAAAGGAACACCATTTGATCCAAAAGATTTTATAAAAACAAATCAGGAAGAAAAGGAACAATAAATGTTGGCTTTTACAAATGCAGACGAAAAACAGTCACCAACAGTCATTGGTGCTGGGTGTAAAATAGATGGCAACATCAAAACTAATCACACCATACAAATTCATGGTGTTATTACCGGCGATATTGACGCAACAACTATAATAATTGGACGCGGTGGGGTTGGGACCGGCAAAATTACTGCGGACACATTATTTTTACACGGCACATTAAATGGGCCTGCAACCGTCACAACGGCAAATATTTTCAGCAATGCAAAAATGGATGGTGTTTTATCATATTGCACATTAAATATCACAAGCAATACAAGTCTTGAATGCAAACTTTCAAGAAGAAAGGATAAAAAATGACAGAAAATATATCAAAAGTATATATCGCATCCGACCATCGTGGTGTTGGGTTAAAATTGTATTTAATTGAAATGTTATCCAGTTTGGGGTATTCAACTGTAAACCTTGGCGTTGATAATCCAAACACTATGGTTGATTATCCAGATATTGCAAAAACATTGGCTGACGCAATGGAATCCGATAAAAAATCACGTGGCATAATAATTTGCGGCACAGGGGCAGGGGTTCAAATTGCAATCAACCGTTATCGTCATATTCGTGCATCACGTTGCGACAAACCAGAACAGGCACGCGATGACCGTTTTCACGATGATATAAACGTATTATCTTTGGCGGCTGACGATATAGATATTGAAGAAGCATTTTTATGTGCACAGGCTTTTTTGGAAAGCCCATTTGATAATTGTGAAAGACGCGTTCGCAGAATAGAAAAAATATCATAATTTTTTGATAACAATATAAAACGCCCGGTTTTGGGCGTTTTTTTATTGGTGTGGTGGTACATAAAAAACCTTGGTTTTTGTCCAACCCTTTTTTTGATAATTTTGCGTTTTTGTGAAATTGTTGTTTTTTGCT
>CALCGS010000006.1 GCA_937901165.1 uncultured Alphaproteobacteria bacterium | reverse complement strand
ACCAGTCAATATTTTTTCTATGTTTCTTGTTTCGTTTGATATTGGTTCAAACTTTTCATAATTTCCCATTTCTTCATACCAAACATTATCTAAATATACCCTGCCCGCTGCACCACGTCCAATTCCAATATACGCATCACCAGCCCAAACATTTTGATTATGCCGACATTCTTCACCTATCTTTGCATAATTAGAAACTTCATAACGTGGTAAAGATAAAGTTTCACTGATAACATTATACATCTTTGCCATAGTTTCATTATCTGGCATTTGCAAATTCATTTTTCCAAACGGAGTATTTTTCTCGATGGTCAATTCATACATAGATACATGCGTCAAACCAAGATTATTTATATCACGACATAAATCTTTGACAGATTGTTCAGATTGATTTGGCAAACCGTATATAAAATCAGCCGAAACACGCAATCCCATATTCATCGCATGATTCAATAAATCTTGTGCTTGATTTACATTATGTTTTCGTCCCAAAAATACTAATTCTTCATCGTTCAAAGATTGAACACCAACAGACAAACGATTTACCCCATTCGAAACGAAATCTTGTAATTTGTATTTATCCAATGTTCCTGGATTAGATTCCAAAGTTATTTCTGTATTTGGTAAAACATTAAAATTTTGATTTATACATTTAATAATCTTTGCAAAAGCACCTATTGGCATCAAAGATGGTGTTCCACCACCAAAAAATATTGTAGGAACATCTATATTGCCAAGTTTTTCTGCCCAAAAAACTAATTCATCACAAATAGAATTTGCATATTTTTCCCAATCTGGGTTATTACATGCGACAGAAAAAAATGCACAATAATTGCATTTAGACATACAAAACGGAACATGTATATAAATATTATGTGCTGTATTCATAGTAAAATATGATAATAAATGATTTTTTAAAATCAACCCAAACTAAACCCTTTTTTCATGTCTATTTTTGTGATATAATATGTCTCAGGAAAGAAGATGAAAATAAATTTAGCGTCACTTTTAGGCGGTGTTTTGGTGTCATTATCGTGTATGGCTTCTAATGAAGGTGTGCCGTCATATTATCAACAAGACGCAAATATTAATGCTAATAAAGCTGCTTATTCTAAA
>CALCGS010000005.1 GCA_937901165.1 uncultured Alphaproteobacteria bacterium | reverse complement strand
CCAGGCGACATTTGAAAAAATATCTGGCACAATTTCAACAGGCTCTTTAACAGATGCTGTTGAATTGATGGCAAAGTTGGGTCGTGTCTATTATTCTTATGATGCAGAATTTGGCGAAATTCATTTGACTGGAAATGGTAAATGGATGGTAAAGATGCCAAAAGATGAAACGATAATAATGGCTTTGTTAGATGCTATGCGTGGCGCAGATGTTCGAAATCTTTTGGTAAACTGGCGTGACAAGACATTGGTATTCGAAGGCAATTATCAAACAGAACGTGAAGTGGCAAAAATAATTGCTGATGTTGCATCTAAAAAATATATTTTGGCATGGGACATAGATGTTTATCGTGTTTATCCTAAAACAGACAATCCAATTATTTGGATGAATATGTTGCCGGCATTTGGTGAAAGCAATGTTCGTATGTCTATACCTGGTGTTGTTGGACGTGCTTTGGTTGTAAGCCCAGAAATCAATACAAAAACTTTACAAGAGTTTGTATCGCAACAGGCTAATATGGTTTTGATTTCCCAAGGAACATTTGCAATACCAAACGGTTGGCAATCAAGATTTGATATTGGACAATGCGGTAAAGAAGACAGGCTTGAAACAGATTTGGTAATTGGTGCAACTGCAAAGTATGGAAACTATGGCGGATATAAAAAAGTAGATGCGAAAATAGTGTTATCTACAAGATATGGCGAATTGTCTTCGTTTAAGATTCCATCAGACGTTGGTGATAATTATGTAATTGTTGGAATACCTACGCATTCATTTGTGACAACACCAGAAACATTGATATCACCTTTTGCTGAATTGGTTGTATTTATGTCACCACGTTTGATTTCGATTGTAGATTCAGAAAGTGCAACTGGTATGACACCTTTGTCTGGTGATAATTTGCGTGATTTTTTAAATCAATAGGGGAATAAGATATGTTGTTTTCTGCATTGGAAAAAAAGATTGCTTTCAGATATATGTTCGCCAAGAAACGTGGCTTTGGCTCGGTTGTGTCGTGGGTGTCTTTGATTGGAATAATGTTGGGTGTTGCAACTTTGATTGTTGTGATGTCTGTGATGGGTGGGTTCCATGATACATTGCTTTCGCGTATAATTGGCATGAACGGACATGTTGTTGTTTATCATCAAGATGGCGCAATTTCTGATTATGATTTTTTGATTGATAAAATGCGTCAAAACAAAGTTGTTGCAAAATATACTACGTCTATTGTTCCAATTGCCGAAGGACAAATAATGGCATCTGCAAATGGAAATAATTCTGGTG
>CALCGS010000004.1 GCA_937901165.1 uncultured Alphaproteobacteria bacterium | reverse complement strand
ATTCTTGCCAAAGTTTGTGCAAACAATGTTTTTCCAGTTCCAGTCGAACCAATCAATAAAACATTAGATTTTTGAATTTCAACATCAGATTTAACCGCAACAGTATGACGTTTATAATGATTATACACAGCAACCGCCAAAGTACGTTTTGCATCATCTTGACCAATAATATATTCATTTAAAAAATCATAAATTTGATGTGGTGTTGGTAATTTTACATTTTCTTGTGTTTGACTATGAACATTGACAGCCAATTCATCTGCCATAATATCATTGCACAAACTGATACATTCATTACAAATACAAACATTACGACCGCTTACCAATCTTTTAACTTCATACACAGCCTTGCCACAAAAACTACAAAACTGCTGATTGTTTGACGAATTAGTTTTATCATTGTTATCCATAACACTCACCCCCACATACAAAATAATTACTATTTACGTTTTAAAACAGAATCAATCAATCCAAAATCTTTTGCTTCTTCTGAATTCATCCAATTATTACGTTCCATCGCATCAAACAATTCTTTTTCTTTATGTCCTGTAAATTTAGACATTTGTTTAATAATTGTTTGTTTTACACGCAAGGCCTCTTTTAATTCTATTTCCATATCAGTCACTTGCCCCTGAACCCCAGACAATGGTTGATGAATCATAATACTGGTATTTGGCAACGCAAATCTTTTTCCTGGTTCGCCAGCCGCCAACAACACAGACCCCATTGACGCAACCAATCCCATACCAATTGTTGACACTGGTGATTTAATATATTGCATTGTATCCATAATCGCCCATCCAGCGGTCACATCCCCCCCAGGTGAATTGATATACAAAGAAATATCAGCATTTGGATTTTCAGATTCTAAAAACAAAAGTTGGGCAACAATCGTATTTGCCATATTTGTTTCAATTTGTCCAGTAACCATAACAATACGATCACGCAACAAACGCGAATAAATATCAAAAGAACGCTCACCACGTGGCGATTCTTCTATAACCATAGGAATCAAAGACATAATACAAATCCTTTACTTGTTTTTATTGTTAGTATAACACAAAAAAACCCGATTCGCGAGTTTGCCATACCAAAATAAATTTTTTTATTAAAAAATCAAGAAAAAACAATTTATTACTTTTTTAATACACTTATTCCGGGCAAATCCTTACCTTCTATAAATTCCAGGAATGCCCCACCACCAGTGGATACATACGTAATATCATCACGCACGCCACACGCATCCAGCGCAGCAACCGTTTCACCCCCACCGATTAAACTATCCAACAAACCTTTTTTTGTTTGTTCTGCAATTTTTTTTGCAATTTCAAAAGAACCATACCCCCATTTTTCGCCCCACTCTGCCATTCCAAATGTACCATTCCAAATCACAGTTTTAGCATTTTCTATTTCTTGAACATTACGTTTTGTTGTATTTATTCCGGCATCGATAATAACATCCGTATCTTTAATTTCTGAAACATTACGATTTTCACGCACCGCATTTTTATCAAAACTTTGCCCAACACCTTTATCAATTGGTAATAACATACGACAATTATTTTGTTTTGCAAAATCCAATATATCCAGCGCATTTTGTTTTTGTTCTAGTTCATATAAAGAATGTCCAACCGGCAACCCCAATGCATAATTAAACGTCGTACCCAATGCGCCACCAACAATCATTGTATCCGCAACCTTGCACAAAGATTTCAAAACACCTATCTTTGTTGACACCTTGGCACCACCAACAATCGCCAGCAATGGTCGTTTTGGTTTTTCCATAAAAGAAGTAATGTTTTCAATTTCTGTTTGCAACAAAATTCCAGCATAAGATGGCAAGAATTTTGTTATTCCAACAATACTCGCCGCAACGCGATGCGATACAGCAAAAGCATCATTTACAAAAACATCAAAACCACATGCCAATCTTTTTGTAAAATCATCGTCATTTTCTTCTTCGCCTTTGTAAAAACGTAAATTTTCAAGCAAAACGACATCACCATTTTTCATATTTGCCAAAAAATCACGTTTCAAACAATCATCAACGAAAGGCACTTTTAAATAATCCGCAACAGGTTGCAAAGACAATTTTGAATCATAACCATTTTTTGGTCTGCCCAAATGGGCACATATCACAACACGCGCACCAGCCGCACGCAATTTATTTATTGTTGGCATACTTTGTTCGATACGGAAAGTATCAACAATTTTTCCATTTTCAATTTGAACATTAAAATCATCACGCAACAAAACATATTTATTACTTAAATCAGAAATATCATCAATTATTCGTAAATTCATCAATAATCCTTTTAACAGGTCCAAAAGTTTTTCTATAATGTTCGTTTATACCATATTTTTGTATTGCTTGCAAGTGTTGTTGCGTTGGGTATCCTGCATTTTTATCCCAGCAATATTCAGGAAATTTGTTTGCCAAATCTGTCATAATCGCATCACGCGTTTCCTTTGCAATAATAGACGCGGCTGCAATAGACAATGATTTTGCATCACCTTTGACAACAGGCATTCCAGATAAATTTTTAGGCATTCTATTACCATCAATCAAACAAAAATCTGGTTTTATTTGTAATGCGGAAACAGCCCTTTCCATCGCCAACATAGAAGCCCATAAAATATTCATATCATCTATTTCTGCCGGTGAACATTGTCCAACCGCCCAAATAGTATTTTGTTTAATCCAATCACATGCCTTTGCACGTAATGCCTTTGTCATTTTTTTAGAATCATTTATACACACTGGGATATCAATATCAAATTTTGGAAAAACAACCGCCGCCGCAACAACCGGTCCACACAAAGGCCCCCGTCCGGCCTCATCACAGCCTGCAATAAATTTATGATTACAATTTAATTCCAAAGAAAAATCAGGTTCTTGTCGCACAACACCCACCAACATTAAATAGACATACGATTATCAATCTGTTGCTGAACATATTCATCTTCGCTATTGTACAAAGGCCATTGACCATTTGCCAATTCTTGCATAGATGTCAAGGGTTGTCCCAATCTTGCACGATACAACCACAAATTGGAAACAACACGTTTTATATAACCCCGCGTTTCGTATGCTGGAAAACTTTCTA
>CALCGS010000003.1 GCA_937901165.1 uncultured Alphaproteobacteria bacterium | reverse complement strand
CCAGGCGTGAGCTTATGGTACTTGTAAAGGGGGTACATGATATTGTAGATTTAGCTACAGATTCTTTCTTAAATGATGACACAGTAGATTTGATTTCTACCATGTCTCTCTTTGTTTGTCTTTATATACAAACTCTCTTTGATATTTTGGTCTTATATTAAGTTTACCGCCATATCCTACCACGCCCTCCTCATCATTATTGACATATCCGTCTACTACGTCTCTAACTTTAATTTCCTTTAACTTAATTTCCATTACTTACCTCCTCGTTATCTATTGCCGTAATTAAAACTCTTAAATATAATTCCTTACCATTAACTATTGGTCGTCCGTGTGGTGTGTTTTCGTATCTTATACCTTTGTTTTCCTCTCCTGTATTCATAATGCCTAATAATTTGAATTGACTTGGATTGTATTTATCAAGAAATGTGATTGGAACACCCATTATACCATTATAATCCATCGGCATATTTTTTACTGCTCCTACTTCTATCGCATCGTAATTATCATATTTGGGATACATTGATTCATAACCATAATATTTTTTACCAGTTTCTATATATTCGTGTCGTTGTGAATGATCTAAATTTGTATACCAACGAACACCTTTTACACGAATATATTTATTCCCATCTGAATCTATTCTATATCCAACAGCATTTAGCGGATAATCACGTGGAACACGAAATTCTCTGTCGCCACTATGAATTGACATTCCTAACCAAACTTTATTTACTTTTATTAATGAAAAAAAATCTTTATATGTAATGGCATTTACATTACCAATAATAATAAATTTTTTTCCATATTCCATCAATTGTGCAACATATTCACGAAACAGTGAAAATGGTGGGTTGGTTATTATAATATCTGCCTGTTTTAATAATTCAATACATTCAGGACTGCGGAAATCGCCATCACCATTTAATGGTCGTTCCAAAATATCTTCACTGCATACAATTCCATCGCCAGTATTATCTTTGTCCAAAATATACATTGTTGATTTAGAATCTTTTTCATAATGTGTTGCAATAACGCGTTTGATTCCAAATGCTTCAAAATTATCAGACAGATATTTTATAAAATTTGATTTTGGTGTTCCTTTGCCGATTCCATAATGGTCATCGCAATTACAATAAATTGTTTTACCACGAAAATATTTTGCATAATTATTTAATTCTTTGGCAATAACGTCATATGATGTATAAAATTCGTCATTTTTCCCTTTGCGGGCATTCGTTAAAACCTGTGTGTCATTTGCCATTTGTTTTATCCCCGATTTTTTTGAAATTAAAAACCGCCAAGGGAAATATGGCGGTCGGGGGTTAGAAAAATCAATCAACAGATGACCTTGTTGGTTTTCGTATGTACGTATTGTATACCAACAACACCCCGACCAAATAATCGGGGATGATAACGGTGTAAAAAAACACCGAAACATCAGATATAACGATGCTTTCACACCGTGTTGATAAGGCTTTTCTAAGGCCCCGAACCGGAAATCCCTTTCTGGTTCAATATTTATTTTACAATAAAACGCGTCAAATTTCAAATTTTATTGATTTTATTTATTTAACGTCGTAAAAATAGGTTATGATTTTAAGTGAAGATTTTTTTACGCGTGATGCAATAACTGTTGCACATGATTTGGTTGGCACGTATTTATGTCGCAGGTTATCAGACGGTTCAATTATTCATGCCCGAATTTGCGAATTGGAATTATACATGCAAAACGAACGTGGTTGTCATGCATTTGGTGGACGAAAAACAGAACGCAACAGTGCGATGTTTTTACCCGGTGGACATACTTATATTTATTTATGTTATGGAATGTATAATATGTTAAACATTGTTGTTGATAAAGAAAATTTTGCGGCATCTGTTTTGATTCGTGCGCTGGAATATGATGGTTGTGATGGACCTGGGAAACTGACAAAAAAACTGGATATAAATACAAAACAAAATGGTATAAAACTGGAATCGCAAAATAATTTATGGATAGAAAGTGCGGACACGAAACCAATTATATTATCTGGCCCAAGAATTGGTATTGATTTTGCTGGTCAAGATGCTATACTGCCATATAGGTTTGCAATCAAAGATAGTCTTTACATAAGCAAACCGATATAGTTATAAACATGGAAGAGGGATATGTTGCAAAATATAGAATTACCAAAATCTTTATTTAAGTTTTATATGAAATACATAATGCCTGGGTATTGGACACGTATTATATTGTGGTGTTTTTGTGTTTTGGTTGTGGCTTTTGATAATGTTTTATTTCCAAATTATCAAAAATGGTTGGTTGCATTGTTGGAACAGGGTATCCCACAAAATATGTCTTGGATAGAATATATTTTACCCACAATTTTATTGATAGTTGGATTAAATCTATTTTTATCTATGTGTTTATTATTAAGACAGTTGTTGTATGTAAAATGGTCTGCAAATATACAAAATAAAATTTCAGAGGTTTTAACAGAATATACACAAATGCAATCTATGTTATTTTGGACTGGACGTATGCCTGGAAAAATAAACAGACAGATAGATTATATTGTCGATTTACCGTTTTGTATTGATTTATTGTGGCGCAGTTTTTGTTTGGCGATTATGTTATTTTTGAATGCTGGATTATTATTTAGTGTCAACATATACGTTGCAATAATGTTTGGTGTGGCATTTATTTTTCGTGTTGTGTTTGCATGGAATATGCGCAATCCATTAAAAAAAGCAACCGAAGATAAAGCCGAAACAACCAGTTTGTTGCATGGTAAATTGGTAGATAGTTTATCAAATTATTCAATAGTAAAATCTTTTGCAGGACGCAAACGTGAAACAAAATACTTGGACGCACCACGTAAAAATAAAATAGAAAAACAGTTGCATGTCGCGTTTTTGAATCGTGTGTTTTGGGGTGTCCCCGGAGCATTGTGGGATTTAATGTTTGGGGCGACATTATTCTTTTGTGCGATGTTGTATTTTCGTGGTGAATTAACGATTGCAGAAATAGTCTTTACGGTTGGAATATATTTTTCTGTTATGGGTTCAATCAGCCAGTTGATAAATTCAATTCCAGATATTATTGATAAAGTAGGTTCTGCAAAAAAAGCATATTCTGAATTGGTTGTTCCAATAGAAATATCAGATAAAGAAAATGCCAAAGATTTAGTCGTATCCAAAGGTAAAATAGAATTTAAAAATGTGTCTTTCAAATACCCCAGTCGTAAAAAATGGATTATAAAGGATTTGTCTTTTACAATTCGTGCCGGTGAACGCGTTGGTTTGGTTGGTTCGTCTGGGGCTGGTAAAACAACACTTGTAAATTTATTGTTGCGATTTTATGAAGCGACACACGGTGATATTTTTATAGACGGACAAAATATCAAAGATGTCAGTCAAGATTCTTTACATCAAAATATATCTTTTATTCCACAAGAACCAACAATGTTTAACAGAACAATTGGTGAAAATATTGCGTATGGCAAAGAAAATGCCACAGATGAAGAAATACATCGTGCGGCAAAATTTGCGTCTGCGGATAAATTTATTCGTACCACAGAAAATAAATACGATTCTTTGGTTGGGGATAGGGGGATAAAATTGTCAGGTGGACAACGTCAAAGAATTGCTATTGCACGCGCATTTTTGAAAGATGCACCAATTTTAATTTTAGATGAAGCAACATCTGCGCTGGATAGCGAGACCGAGGTTGCAATACAATCGTCGTTTGATAAATTATCGGCGGGGCATACAACAATCGCAATCGCACACAGATTATCGACTTTGCGAAATATGGATAGAATAATTGTCTTGGATGAAGGTAAAATTGTTGAAAGTGGAACGCATGCAAAATTATTAAGACAAAAAGGCGTTTATTATAAATTGTGGAAAATGCAATCTGGTGGTTTTTTACAAGATTAAAAATATATTGACTTTTGTGGGTATAAAATCCTAGCATATAAATGCAACAACAAAATAACAAAAGGAAGAAGAAATGAAAAAAATAATTTTGTTCAGTTTAATTAGTGTAATGGCTGGTATGTCTGGTGCAAATGCTGGTTGGTTTGATAACTTGTTTGGCAAAAAATCTGAACCTGCCACTTTGGAAGAAGCATGCAACAAAGATGATATTACTGCTATTTGTCCAGAAATAGTATTGGGCGAAAAAACATTGATAGAATGTTTGTCTGAAAATGTGAAAAATTTATCAAAACAATGTGCTAAATATGTAAAAAAAGCAATCGTTGAAAACAAGGATGCAATTATCAATGGTGCCACAGATGGTGTCGCAACTGCCAAAGAAAAAATCGCAGCGGCAAAAGATTCTGTTAAATCAGACAATGATGCAAAAAAAGAAGAAATAAAACAACAGAAAGAAGAAGTTAAAGCACAAATAAAACAACAAAAAGAAGATATGAAAGTGGCAATTAAAGAAGTAAAAGATTCCGCCAAGGCTGTTGGTGATGATGCCAAAGAAACAGGTAAATCTTTTAAAGAAATCTTTTAAGATTGTGTCCTTGAAATAGGACACTTTTTTTATTGTGTCGTTATCTAAATTTTTCTGTTTACAGAATTGTTTAAAAACGTTATACTCAAATAAAGGTAAGGTGTTTTACAAAATATAAATATTATGAAAGGGTTGGAAATCTGGTGAAAATCCAGAATTATAGGAGAGCACTATGAAAAAAAATGATATAGTAAATTTTACAAAAAATGCGGTTGGCACAATGTTTTTGCTCGCTGGTGCGTTTTTTGTTTGTTCGACATTGTTATCAATGCGCAGTGTTTTTGCTGATCCAATCGCGCCTATGACGAATTCTGTAAATGCAAAAACTGGACGTACCACAACTAATCCGCGTAGTGTTGCTGGGCCACGTGATACGAAAACACGTTCTGTTGTTTCGCGTTCTACGAACGTAAATACGGTTCAGACGAATAAAGAAAGTACGGCTGTAAAAACGCGTCCTAATGTTGGTACTTCTGCGCGTGGCGTTGGTTCGCGTAATGTTGTTTCACGTTCAAACAGAAATGATGTTTCAAATGCAAATGCGATATCGACGAATCGTTCTATTCGCGCACGTAACACAACAAGTGCAAAAAAAGTTGTTTCTCGTAATGCGGCTGAAGCGGCTCGCGTTAGTTTGCAGGGCAGTGCAATACGTGGTTCAAAAACAACCAATACGGCATATAATTATTTGTCCAGCAAGTTGTACACTGGTAATTATTCGAATATCATAGATTCAACAACTGGGTTGATATCTGCAGATGCGTATAGTACTTGTTTGGAAAGTTATTATACTTGTATGGATGAAATTTGTACCGCACGCAGTGCTGCAAAACGTCGTTGTTCTTGTGCTGCACGTGTGACGAATTTTATACAGGCCGAAGAAGCATTGGAAAAATCTAATGAAGAATTGATAAAGGTTTCTGGTGAATTGGCATTGTTGGTTGCAACCAAGGGCAAGGATGTTAGTGCCGCATTTCAATTGACGGATGCTGAAAAGGTTATGAATTGCGTTTCGTACAAAGAAGAAAAACAAAAGGCTGATGGTGATAAGAGTAATCAAGATTCTATAATGACAACATGGTGCCAGAGTCATAATATTTATGATGCTAGCAAGTGTAGTTATACTGTCGTACCAAGTTATTGTAGTACTAATAATTTTGGTTTTGATATTGATGATATAGAAGGTTCTAGTTCTGATATTTTGGCATCGTTAAAGGCGTGGGCTGATGCCAAGGATAACGCAACCAGTTATATACAAGATAATAATAGTAATTTGTTGCAATCTTATTCAAATATATCTGGACTTGTAAATGATATGACTGGAATTGTTGCCAAAGATACCTCTGATGTGACGATAGATAGTTTGGCAAACACATGGGGATATGATTTGTTTGAACGCGCGCATAACGATGTTTGTAGTCGTGTTTTGGATTCTTGCTTTAATGGTATATACGAAGGGTGTGGAACACCGCCATCTGGTGGAAAATGCACAAATGGTGCGTCGTCATCATGTCCGTTTAACTACAATAGTAAAATCAAAGTTGCAAGTAATGGCGAAGTGGAATTAAATGAAAGGGGCAGTAGTTCCGCAACATTGGCATCTTCGGCAAGTTGCTTTGGTTATACTTCAACATCTGGTGATCCTTATTCGGATTTGCGTGGGCCGGTTGCTGATGCACGTCGCAGCATAATGCAAAAATATTTATTGGATGCAAATGCAGATTGTGATACTTTTGGTGAAGAATTAAAGGCAACTGCACAAAATGTTGCATATCAAAAAGAAGCAGCAAAACAGGCGTTGCAACAAAAACGTATGGATTTTTATAACGAAGAACAACAAGAAAGAATTACAAATGCACGGAATGCAATTACCAACTTTAATGAATGCATAAGTGAAATTTGGGATTGTTATGAAGAAATGTCGGATGAAGAAAATTGGACAACTGCACGTATAAAAACATATTGTGCCCAGGTTTCTAATGTTCCACATTGTTATGAACCAATGATTTGTATCCCGACAGAGGCACAGTTCTTGGCTGTCATAGATACGGCAGATAGTGCGAGTTGTAATTTTACCCAGGATTATAAAACAAACACATGTCGAAATCTTGTGACATTAAGTGAAATTTTAAGTCCTGTGGTGAAACCAGAAGCTGGTAAAGATATAACAAAAATAATTTTGGGTACAACTGAAAGACCTAGTTCTAATAATTCAGCCGAGGTTAGGGAATATTGTCTAGAAAAGGCCTTGGGATGTGGTGTTGGTGCAGATTCAGACAGTGGTGGTAAGAGTATGTGTTTGCGCGAATGGAAGAAAGAGAATTTTAGCCAAGAAGAGGATTAATTTGGTTTTTAAACTCGTATAATATAATAAAAACGTCCTTTTGGACGTTTTTATTGTTGAAAAGTTTGTACAAAACGCTTGACTTTTATGATAAAAATAGTACTATTTGCATAAAGTTTTCGACAAACGGTCGAAATATAACGATAATAAAGGTAATAGAATATGAGCAATTATGCAATATTTCAAACTGGTGGAAAACAGTATCGTGTCCAAGCGGGTGATATAATCAAGGTTGAAAAAATCAACGCGGATAAAACTGTCGAATTTGACCAGGTTTTAATGCTTGGCGATAAAATTGGAAATCCATTTGTTGATGGTGCCAAAATTATTGCAACTGTTGTTGAACAAAAACGTGATGATAAAATTTTGGTTTTCAAAAAGAAACGTCGTCAAAATTACCGTCGTACTGCGGGTCATCGTCAGTATATCACTGTTTTGAAAATTACTGAAATCAAGGGCTAATTGATAAAGGGGTTTAATTATGGCACACAAGAAAGCGGGTTCCGCAACAACTAATGGACGTGATTCTGCTGGACGCAGATTGGGCGTAAAAAAATCTGGTGGCGCACGTGTAATACCTGGAAATATTATTATACGTCAACGTGGTACATCTGTACATCCTGGCTTAAACGTTGGAATGGGCAAGGACCATACAATATTTGCAAAGATTGCCGGTATTGTAAAATTCAAACGTGGCTTGGGGGACAGAAAAACAGTATCTGTTGTTCCAGAAGAAACAAAATAAATATTGCCCCATTTTTGGGGCATTTTTTTTACGATTTTATTTTATAAATAGCACTTTTTTGATTACAACTTTTGTGATATAATATATGTTAAATGAGAAAGGTTTTATTTTATCTTTCATTGGCATTATTTTATATACCTGTCGTGATTCCTGCTGATGGGGCTGTTTCGCGTACAAATCCTGATAATAAAAATGTTGTGGCAAAAACAAATCGTTCTTTATCACGCGTGGTCCAAGAATCAAAAAACGGACAAAATCAAAATGTAAATCATTCTGTTGTATCGCGGTCTGTACGAAATAATGTTTCGGAACGTCAAAATACTGCTGTTGTATCGCGTTCTGGGGAAAAGGCACGTAATATGTCATCCCGCAATGCGGATAAGATTACAAACAGACGTGATAATGTATCAAAAACAGAAACAAATAAAGTTTTTGGTGCCCGTAATGTTGGTATAATATCACGTCCTGTCAATTCCAAAGATGGTACTGAAAATATACTTGATAAAAAAATAACAATTCGTGCGGCCCAGAAACAATTGGGTACGGCTGCAGAAATTACCAAGGCCAAAGAAATACTCGAACAAACTGCGGAATTAAATAAGTCTTGTCAGGAACAATATAACGAATGTATGGACCAATTTTGTGCGGTTGTTGATGCACAACAAAAACGGTGTAGTTGTTCTGCAAACCTATCAAAATATACCAAGGTAGAAGAAGCGGTTAATAATGCAAATACTTCGTTGAACGAGGTTGCACAACGTATCCGTTATGTTGGTTTATCTGCGGATGAAATTCGTGCAATAATGAACGCAACAGAGGCCGAAGAAGCATTGGATGATAACAAGGATAAATCTGAAACGCGTGATATGTTGAATGATATTGAAAAAATGATACAAGACCCAACAATATCTGCATCATATACGGCTGAAAACGATACTTTAAATTTGTTAGATATAGATTTTTCTGAAGATAGCACAGACATTTTTAATCTGGATTTTTTGGGTGCTGAATCAAGTAATATATCGAATAAACGTGGAAAATCTTTATATGATGTTGCTGTGAAACGGTGTAAAACGATTTTGAATAACTGTGAAAATGTTGGTGCAACCAGCGATCAAATTACAGGAAATTATGATTTGGCAATAGACAAGGATTGTATCGCGTATGAACAGGGACTGAAAAAAATGAATGAAAAATTATTGTCCAATGTTCGCAGTGCTAATTCAATGTTGCAAAAGGCCAGATTGACTGTTATGCAAAATAAAACGCAATATAATATGACTGAATGTGTTGGTGCGTTGGAAAACTGTATGAAAGATGAAATGGTTTGTGGTGATAATTACTTTAAGTGTATTGATCCAACCAAAAAATACATTGATGAAAATGGGGACTGCGAAGAGCCGGACAACTTCTACCCGCTGACAGCAGTGATGAATGACAAGATTGTTGGAAGTATGATTATCCGAAGGATAGCACCGGGGACTATGAGATTTGGATTTGTAATAATAGATGATAGCATGCGAGGTAAAGGTATTGGTAAGAAGATGGTGCTCCTTGCCAAGAAGTATGCCTTTGAGATATTAGGTGCCAAGAAGATTACGATGGGAGTTTTTGATAATAACCCAGGGGCATATTATTGCTATAAAGCCGTAGGATTTAAAGAAATCCCAATGGATAGAGATATAATCTTTAATGTTTTTGGCGAAGAATGGAAGATAGTAGAAATGGATTCTGATTCAACGGAACAAGTTTAATTATAAACAAATATGAGGTTG
>CALCGS010000002.1 GCA_937901165.1 uncultured Alphaproteobacteria bacterium | reverse complement strand
ATTGTCTGATGCCTTGAAAGCATTACAAGACAGATTGGAAGGTATTGAAACATCATCGGGTGTTGGTGTTCAAGATTTGGATGAAAAAAAGCAGGATAAATTACAGGCTGGTGATTACATCCTTATAGAAGATGATGAAAAAACGGTTAGTATTGATATAGATACATTAAAGGAAGAAATTAAAACACAGGTTAATGGATGTGATATAGAAATGATTTTGGGTGATGACGGAATTTTAAAATGGAAATACGCAGAATCGAGTTCGCAGAAAACAACCGAATGTCAAACAATAAGTCAGGATAGAACTGAAAAATCATTTGTTGATTTTAATAGTGATGAATTTGTAAAAAATGATGATTTGAATGATGCAGTTCAAAGTGCGATAAATGTTGCATTGAATGGAAAAGGTTTGGGGTTACCAACAAAAAACGGACAATATTTTTATAATGTAAATGATGATGGTGGAAATTGGGAAGAAGTGGTGTTTATTGGTGCAGATGGCGAAGATATTATTTTTGATACAGAGAGCATAGAATAATTTGTAAATTGTGTTGATAGGTCAGAGAGCGTAAAAAAAATTGTTGATGTTTAACATTTTAGAACGGTGTACAAACATCAACAACAGAACCAAAGCAAATATATTTTTAATTTTTATGTTATGTTGGCGCATAACGAATTATTAAAATTATTTGCACAATGTAGTAAAAAAATGATTTTGGTATTTCTTGTTAAAGAAAAACTATATCGCTTTTTTCTACAATTGCATTGTTGCAAATGATATTGCTGTTGGTCAAGTAAAAAAAGAAAAATAAATAAAAAAATATAACAAAATAAAAAAGGAAGAAAAAATGAAAACAAAATATGTGTTGTTGACAGCAGTATCCGCGTTGATGGTTGCAACGGGTGCAAACGCTAAGACAGAAGTTGCAACCAAGGCATATACGGATAGCCATTTGGCAACAAAATCTATTGCCGCACCTGGTGATGATGAAAAAGGATTTGTTGTTACTGTTGGTAATGATGGAAATTTTGAATATACCAACAAAGCAGATGCTTTGCCAACAACCAATGTAGAAGATGGTGATGTTTTGACATGGGATGGCACAACTGAAAACTGGGTTGCCGGTGAAGATGCCGATACAAAATACGACAATGGAGATGGTATAGGTTTAGATGGTACAACATTTAGTGTTAAAGCCGCAGAAAAGGGTGGTATCACAGTTACAGAAGACGGTGTTGGTGTGAATGTTGATGGTACAACAATTACAAAAGATGCAGTAACTGGTGCATTGAAAGCGGCACAGGCAACAGAAATGACTGGTGCATCGTCAAGCGCAAATGGTGCGGCCGGTTTGGTCCCAGCCCCAGCACAAGGTGACCAAGGTAAATTCTTGACTGGTGCAGGTACATGGGTGAACGAAACAACGTATGATACATTTACTTCTACTGCTGACGGTTTGGTTCCTGCTGCTGATGGGACAGGTGAAACAGGCATGTTCTTGAAAGGTGATGGAACATGGGCAACGCCACAGGGAACACAATATTATGATGGTGATGCTATCGATGTTGCGGAAGATAACAAGATTCATTTAGTATATGATAGTGACAGTTTTGAAGTTCCAACAACTGGGGACAAAGCAGGTTATTTGACACTTAAAAAGACTGCAATCCAAGAAGATGTTTTGGGTGGTGCGGATGAAACAACGGGTTGCCAATCAGCTAAGTGTGCATTGGTTGCCAATAAAGCTCAAGATGGTACAATAACATATACTTGGGAAGATTTGACAGAACCATATGACGATGTAGCACAACCACAAACCGTATTGTAATGGTTTAATAAATAATTTTGTTTGGTTGGGCGAATTTGTCCAACCAGGCAAAAAACTGTTTCTTTTCGTTTGTTAAAAATAATGTTTGTTGATTTGATGTGCGATGTTGCACATCAAACCAGCAAATGAAAGTTTGTTGGAAATGGGTGAATAAATTTAATTATGTTAAATTCTTTCATTCGTTTGTTTGTTTGTTTTTTTGTTTGTTTTGATTCTGGGGAAATGTGGTAACACATTTTCCCAGTTTGTGATGTTGAAAAATTTTTTAATTTTTTTGTTAAATTTTTGCAAATTTATATGAAAATTTTTTTTTCAAAAATTGAAATTTTTTTCTTGATTTTCGTTGCAGTGGTTGGAAAACCTGGCTTTGATGAAATGCGTAAGTTTTGAAAAATCGTTTTTTTTGAGCCTTGAAATATGATATAATGTGTATTAAGGGGGATAGGACATTTGTCTTGTTTCTTACAAAACAAAAAACAAACAATAAACGAAAGGAAAGAGAAATGAAAACAAGATATGTATTGTTGACCGCGTTGTCGGCGTTGTTGGTCGGTGCGGGTGCAAATGCAGAAGAGGCGCAAGTTGCATCATCATTAAAAGTTGCGACCCAGGCATATACAGATAGCCATTTAAGGGGCAAAGATATTGCCGAACCTTCACAAAGTGATGCTAACAAGGTTGTTGTTTATGATGGTTCAAAATTTGGTTATACCGACAAGGGTGCAGTAATGCCAAACGGTACTGCTCCTGACCAGATGTTGAAATGGGATGCAACAAATAGTAAGTGGGTTGCCGCAACAGGACTTAGTGCCGGTGAAGCAATTGAAATTAAAGAAGATGGTTCAATTAATGTTAAATATGACGATAAAGCCGTTATCTTGGATGACGATGAAAATTTGACGGTACCTACATTTACTGGTGCAGATTCTAGGAATATAGTTGATGGTGGGCATCATGGTGAACCTGGTTTGGTCCCATTTGCAGAGTCAAAAACAGATTGGGGTAAATGGTTGGGCAGTGACGGAAAGTGGCACTATATAAAGGGAAAGGATGGTCTTACCGAAGGTTCTTATAATGCACAATCGGGTGCGTACGAAATTGGTTTGAATTTAGCTGGTGTAATTGATACAGATACTCTTGAAATTGATGACAATGGTAAATTGACTGCAATACAGGCAGACCCATATACCGCAGGTGATGGTATTGATATTACTACTGACAATGAGGTTAGTGTTGTAGCAGATAGTGTTGCGCCTACTAATGCGTTGACTGTTAGTGAAAACGGTGTTGATGTACTGTTTGATAATATAACACTTAAGAGAAATGCCCAGAAAGGATTGTATGTAAATATTGATAACGATACTATTACACAGGATTCTGAAACAGGTTTGTTAAAAGCAAAACAGGTTGATGCATATACAAAATCAGAAACAGATGCTTTGTTGAATGAAAAAACAGACCTTACAGATTTTAGTTCGTTGCAGAGTGCTTTTAATACTCATGCTACGGATACAGATGTTCATATAACATCAGCAGAAAGACAAAAATGGGATGGTAAGTTAGATGCAAATACTGCTATAACAGCAGCAACAGACAATAGTGTTGTTAAATATGATAAAAACGGATTGGTTGTAAGTGGTGAAAAAGCTTATACGGCGGCACAAGTAGATGAGGCATTAGATGGTAAAGCTGATAAAGCAACAACATTGGCTGGATATGGTATAACAGATGCATATACAAAATCAGAATCTGATAGTAGGTTTGATGAAATAGGTGCGGCAAAGGCTGTTCAAGGTAGTACAGACACAACAGTTGCAGGTTTGGAAAGTAATGTTGGTGATATAACCACTTTAACAACAAATAGTAAAAACTCTACTGTTGCGGCTATTAATGAATTGAAAACTGCGGCGGATAGCAAAATAACAAATCCATCAAAATGTGCAGTTGGACATAAATGTGCTTTGGTTCAAACTGTAGATGCGTCTGGTAATGCAACAGAAGCGTGGGTTGATTTGACAAATCCGTATACACTTTAACTAAAAAATATGGGGGAAACCCCATATTTTTAGCGTGATTGTTTTATAATTAAAATACCAAGGGGGCAACCGATTAAAAATACAATTTGTTCGTAAAATAATTTAATATGTTTGTTTGTTAAAAACATCCCAAAATTTTTGGGGTGTTTTTTTATAATTTTTCAAATTTATATGCAAAAATTTTTTGAAATTTTGTTTGTTAAAAATTGCTGAAGCCTATGAAAACCGTGGGGTTGATAAAATATAAATTTTTTTTAAAAAAATGCTTGACTGCCGATTCGCGATTGTGCTACAAATTTGATTAAGAGGGATGGGACAAAAGTCTTGCTTTCTGAACAAACAAACAAAAATTAAAAAACGAACAAATGAAAGGAAAGAGAAATGAAGTCAAAATATGTGCTATTGACGGCTTTGTCTGCGTTGGTTGTTGGTATGGGCGGGGCAAATGCTGCAGATGGATTACAAGTCGCAACAAAAAGTTATTCCGATACACATTTGGCAAGTAAAGATATTGCTGCACCTACGACAGATGAAAAAAATAAAGTCGTTACGGTTAATGGTGATGCAACTGGATTTGTTTATACTACTGCTCCATCCGCGGGAAGCGGTATTTCTAAGTCGACTGCAAATGCATTTAGTGTTAATGTTGATAATTCAACAATCAAAGTTAATGCAAATAATAAATTGGAAGCCCAAGTGATGGTCGGTATGACCAGCGATGCTGATGGTAAGGCTGGTTTGGTTCCAGCACCTAAACGTCAAACAGATGATTTTGTAAAGTTCTTGCGTGGGGATGGTACATGGGCAGCAGATAGAAATACTACGTATCAGGCTGGTGCCGGACTTGTTCAGGGTGGTTCAGGTGAAAACCTTAGTTTGAGGGTAAATGTTGATGATTCAACTATCAAAATAAATGGTGAAAATAAATTGGTGGCACAACAGATGGGCGCTGCGTCATCAAGTGCCGCAGGTACGACCGGTTTGGTCCCAGCCCCAGCAGCAGGTAAACAAACCAGTTTCTTGCGCGGAGATGCTACATGGGTGGAAGCGTATACAAAATCAGAAGTAGATACTAAATTGGCTG
>CALCGS010000001.1 GCA_937901165.1 uncultured Alphaproteobacteria bacterium | reverse complement strand
CCGTTGATGTGTTCCACCCGGTTAAACTATAACCGCTACGCGTTGCATCGGTGCAAAAATCTAAAACGGACGCTAATCGCGGATATTGATTTACATCATCAGTGATTTTGTAGGTTCTATTTTGTTGACTGCAAGTCATCTCTCCGCCGTTACCATTGTAGATGATGTGTACCCCCACTGGTTTAGTACAATCGGGATGAGTAGTGTAATATGTTGTGCATCCGCCTGTCCGCTTGTACAATTGGATAGGCTGTTGAGTACACGGATAGTACTTGAAAACAGGACTACCTGATCCCGTAGGCATACACATTAAAACATAATGTTTGCTTGTACCTGAATTAACTTTGCCGCAATCTACAATTACATTCCCATTGTCGTAACTTAACGTATTGGTATAGTCATTGTTTTGGCTAGCACTAATATTATTACTTGCACTATTTGAACCAATATAGAAACCACTGGCCGTGTAAACACTATATCCTCCTGTCTTTTGTGCAAGTGTTACAGACATGGCATCTAAAAAAGCAAGTAAAGAAGTTGTAAAGTTAGAAAATAAAGAAACTGGTTATTTCTATACAACAACTAAAAACACAAAATCTGAAAATACTCAGGGTAAAATGAAATTCCGTAAGTATGATCCAAAATTACGCAAACACGTTGTGTTTACAGAAGCAAAAATGTCACACTAGTTCGTTGTTTGTAAAAATAAAATGCCCTGCGAATGCAGGGTTTTTTGTGTAAAAAAACTCTCTGAATTTTATATCCAGAGAGTTTTTATAAATAAACATTACTTATTTTTGTTTGCATGTACGCATTTGTTTGTGTATTTCATTTGTAAAATTTCTTACCCTGGTATATTTACACATTGCATCAACATCAAATTTTACACCCCTAAAAGTTTTTTCCAAATCATACGCAAAATTCATCAATTCAAAATATGTTGCATTGGTTATATCTGTTGACCCACTGACGTGTCCAGAACAAACAGATTCTATATTTTTTGTAGCAACTAAATTTACTTGTTTGTAAACATTATCCATAATACACCCCCATTGTTATTTAATCCTAGCGTAATAATAACACCTCTGAAAAAGTTGTCAAATATTTTTTGTCTATTTTGTAAATTTACCACTGCGTGGGAAACCAACCGGTATTGTATGCCCCTGGGACGCACGTTTCGCAAACCATGGTTTTATGTCATCCAATTTGGTTGTGCCACGCCCAGTTGTCCAGCCAAAACCGTCCGACAAGTTAAAGAACATTACATCCAAAACATACGAACGTTCGGCATTATATTTTTGCAGTATTACACCCTTGCCACGCGACATTTCAGGAATTTGTTCGGTTGGGAATATCAATAATTTATCGTTTGAACCAGATATTGCAACCGTATCGCCAGATACTTCAACACACATTATGGCAGTGTTGTTTTCATCAGTATTCATAATTTGTTTGCCAGTTTTTGTCTGTGCCAAACAATTTTCCCCAGACACAATAAAACCATTACCATGTCTGCCCACAACCAAATAACGTCCAGAAGTATTCAATACAAATGCACGAACAATTTCTTCGGCAGGAGATAAATCAACCATCATTCGAATTGATTCGCCAAACCCACGTGCAGATGGTAAATCATTTGCAGAAATCGTGAACATTTTACCATACGAACCAAATATATTTATCTTGTCCGTTGACATGGCGTGAAATGCCGTAAATAATTCGTCGCCTTCTTTGAATTTTACATCCAAATTATTCAAATCAATATGCCCCTTGGCCGCACGAATCCACCCCATAGATGACAATATTATCGTCAAAGGTTCTTTTTCAATCCATTCATCTGGATTCACAGTAATTTCTTCGGTTTGTTCCGCCCAAGTTGTGCGACGACGTCCCAAAGCACTCTTTTTATCGTACTGTTTTTTTATTTCATTAAACCACGATTTTAACTGTTCTTTTTGAATATCAGGCGAATTTAATAATTCTTGTAATTGTAATTGTTCGGCACGCAACGCTGCATCTTCGCGTTTGATTTCCATTTCTTCCAATTTACGCAAAGCACGCAACCGAGTGTTCAATATTGATTCAACCTGAACGTCTGTTAAATTAAATTCAGCCATCAAAACAGATTTTGGTTCGTCTTCATTTCTGATAATTTCTATTACCCTGTCCAAATTCAAATATACAACCAGCAAACCACCCAAAATTTCCAAACGACGTTCTATATTTCCCAATCGCCATTTTGTGCGACGGATTAAGACGTTTTTTTGGTGTGCAATAAATTCACGCAAAACATCAGCAATCGGCATAACACGTGGCGCACCATTGGAATCAATAACATTAAAATTCATGTTAAAACGATATTCCAAATCAGTCATCGCAAATAAATGTGCCATCATTTTATCAATTGGCACGTTTTTGCTCTTTGGGGTTATAACAATGCGAACATCAGTCGTAGATTCATCAACAATATCATCAATTAGTGGTAATTTCTTGGCATCTATCAATGCACCAATTTGTTCAACCAGTTTGGATTTAATGATTCCATACGGTATTTCAGTTATAACCACCTGGGACGCACCACGTTCTAATTCTTCAATTTCCCAACGCGCACGCACACGAAAAGCACCACGCCCAGTTTCATAATTTTTAACAATAGTATCAAAACTATCCACCAAAACACCACCCGTTGGAAAGTCAGGTCCAACCATCTTTTTCATTATCTGGGCAGTTGTTGCATCAGGTTTGTCCAAAACCAAATTTAACGCATCACAAACCTCTGCCACGTTATGTGTTGGTATATTTGTCGCCATACCAACAGCAATTCCCATTCCACCATTTGCCAACAAATTTGGAAATGCACCCGGCATTACAGTTGGTTCAACCGTCGTTCCATCAAAGTTAGGCATCATATCAACACTATCTTCATCAATGCCTTCCATTATCATCATGGCCGCCTGGGTCATTTTAGATTCTGTATAACGGTATGCGGCCTGGGGGTCACCGTCAATATTTCCAAAATTACCCTGACCGTCAATTAAAGGATAACGAACAGAAAAATCCTGGGCCAAACGAACCATAGCGTCATATACAGAAGAATCACCATGTGGATGATAATGCCCCAAAACATCCCCAACAACAGTCGCACATTTACGAAACGCCGCATTTGGGGATAATTTTTGCCGCAACATAGAATATAAAATACGTCTATGCACAGGTTTTAATCCGTCCCTGACATCCGGCAAAGCACGCGAAACAATCGTACTTACCGCATAAGATAAATAACGTTGCGATATGGCTTCTGATAATTGTTGTCCAGAAATATTTTCTATTATGCTATCTGTTTTTTTCATATTTTTACTCTTTTTTGGAAATTTATAACATTTATGAAAAAATGGCAAGCATATTTAAAAAATAAACGGATTTTATTTCAATTTACCACTTGACAAATTTGACTTTTTTATCTATATAAACTTTGTAATCACTAGGTTTTTATGAATTACCAGTATAACAACAAAGTCGAACAAAGGACAAAAAAAATGAAGTTTAAGAAAGTTCTTCCTTATTTTTTATTTGGTTCGTTGTTCATCGCAACCCCGCAATTTGTAGAATCCGGTTATTCTACAACTGGTAAGTCCATTTTTTATAAATATTCTTTGCACAAATACTTTTATGTTGAACCATATTCTATTGCAGAACAAAAAACCAACAAACTAATTGATACATATCTGTCAAATGTTTTAAATGGTCAACAAAATATCAAACAAAACACGCATATCAAAGGTTATAGGTCTGCGGTTAAATCAGAATTGCCTGGCGCACCTGTTGGATTGCATTGTTTGTTTGGTTTATATACGGAATTAAATCGTGCTCTGCAAGCTTACGATGATACTATATGTATTATTCCAAAAAATGCTAATATGAGTTGTCCACAATTTAGATATACAATGAAAAAGAAATACCCTAGTGCAGAATATCCTAGTTGTATTCATTTTGGCAAATTGTTCAAATCTAATAAAGAATTTGAAACTGCATGGCAAAATTATGTCAAATTCAATCAAATAAATGGTGGAAAAAATTCAGAACAATATAAAAAAGCCAGAAGTTTATTTGAACAAAAGTTTTTTTCTATTGAAAATTTAAATCCTGGCACAATATTTATAATTCAACATAATCCACATTCACCAAATAACACCCATGCCGTTGTGTTTTTGGGACGCGGAAAAATTGAAGGAAATGCTTTTGTTCCAGATTCAAATGGTAATTATATGGTCGCAGGATTTAACAATGAATCTATTGTGCCATTGTTTAAAACATTTAATACAAACAATATTTTTGCAGCCGATATACAAAAAATAGCACAAATTGAATTTACCAAAGAAGCAGAAAACAAGCAAAAAAATGACAATTTTGCCCAAAAAAACGTTTATTCTTTGTCCAACATTTTTGATACCGCAAATAAAAACCAATTTTATGACAAATATATTGCATTTACGCGTTAATTTTGTGTTTTATTTCACGAATACGTGCAAGTATTTCATGTAAATCTTCATCTTTGACAGTTTGAATTGGCTTGTTACGTATTTCATCAGCCAAAACTATACACAAAGTTGCAAGCAATGAATTTTCTGGCAAAGGTCCAATTTTATCCAATATTTCACGGGCACGCATATCGACGATTTTACCCAATTCAATCAAACGCCCTTCTTGACCATCTTCGCAGCCCATAGGATAATTTTTATTAACAATAGGTATTGTGACAATACTCATTTTTTAATTTCTCTTTAATTTTTCTAAAATTGATATTGTTTTTTCAACCAATTCAGCCGCCTGATTATTTTTGTCCCGCAATGTTTTTACCTGTTGAGTTAGGATTGCAACCTCTAAATCAGTTTGGCGTCCCGCAGCCGAAACATCAGAACGCAATCCAATGACTGCTTTTTCTAATGAATTTAGCTCTTGAAAAATTTGTTCTTTTATTTCTGACATTTTATTTTAATAATACGATATTTTTTCCATGCGTTCAAGATTAAAATGTGATATAATACGTTTTGATAATTGATTAAGGATGGGAATTTATGAAAAATAAAATAATATATATATCAGGGAATGACTTTTTTAATGCTTCAGATGTAAAAAATGCTTTTGAAACAGTTCGCGAAAAATTGAATTTAGATAAGGACACTTTGTTGTTTGGGGTTCCATTGGATTGCGATGATGTATCAAATGGAAATTTTGATGATATAAAACCTGTTGATGAACAAAATAATATTTTTGTTGAAACAAAAAATGATGTTCAATTACAAGGTGCTGTAATTGATGAAATTCCTGTAAAAAAGGCGAAAAGAACAAAAAAAACACCTGAAAAAATCGTCATAGAAGAACCTGATAATAAAGACCAAACAGAAGAAAAAATTATTCCTATAACTTCTATATTGACGGGACAAAGGGCAGACATTAAAAATAATGACGATAATACTTGTAAAAACATCCCAGAAACCGAAAATATTCCTGAACCAGATGATGATTTAATAAATTTATACGATGATGTTTTAGATTCTAAATCCGCAACCACAGATGATGTTCAATTTAATCAAGAAGTTGATGCGGTTCCTGAATATGTCGATTCTGTTGAAACAACTGTTGTTATTTCTGAAACAACAGACGATACAGATAATGAAAATGAACAAATAGAAAATATTGATGACAACGATTTGACTGATTTGTCTGACACGCCTATCGTTATGCAACCAGAAACAACATTGGAACAATTATTAGAATCTGTAAAATCTTTAAATGAAGATACAGTTCCCGACGAAGATGTCCCTGTTGCACAAGATATAAACAATGTTGATAATGATTTTGAAAACACCGATGCAACACTGGAACAATTGGCAAATGATTATATCAATAATAAAGATAAAATTATTAACACCACAAAAAATAAAAACACAACACGTGGAAAGATTGGAAGTTTGAAACACATTCTATCGTTTAAAAGCCACAAACCAGAAGACCCTGGTCTGATGGGCGATTTATTTAGATGGGCTGGTGTTGCTGCAAATGATGACGAATTTTCTATTCCAGAATTTTTTCCAACCACAGCGTCAAAAAAATAATAAAAAATGCAGGACATTTATACAATAATTCAAATTTTAGAACGAACCGGATATCATGTCGTAAATCATGATTCTAGTTATTTGTATATTGTTGACCCCGCGTGCCCTGTTCCTGCTTTCTTTGATTTAATAGAATATGCTTGGATTATTTTATGCGTTATAACATGTATTCTGTTATTTGGATGGGGGGTTACACTTATACGTGGTGCCGGACATGCTTATTTTAAAAATTTACGTGATTTAATTCTTATTTTTAGCACTGTTTCTGCAGGTGTACCAATCGTTAATTTTATATGGGGGGATGATATAAAAAAATCAGCATGTGAAACCATGCAAATTTCTATTACTGATTTACAAAACATACAAGTTAAATCTTTGGAAAATCCAGAATACGAAAGCATACAAATATATGATTCTTTTGCAAATGACAATCAAATTGATTTAACCGATTCAGATATACAAGAATTGGATAAACTTATTGAAAATGCTGAATCTGTTATAGAATACGATGATACATCAGAAACAAATGAAAATTTTGATACAACAATATCAGAAAACGAATTAAACAATATAAATGTCGAATATAACAGTAATAACATAAATGAAAACAAATCTGTTTCTGCACAGAAAACTGGTAATAAAGAGGTTGTTTATGTATATCCTGATGGAACACGAAAAAAGTTTGTTGGCGGAACACTTGCATGGCGACACAATAATCCTGGCAACCTTAGAGATGCAAAAAACAAACTTGCCCGTATTGATGGATTCGCCGTGTTTTCAAATTATGAAGATGGTTTTAATGCTTTAATCAATCTGTTAAATAGTAATTTTTATCAAAAATTAACCTTGGGTGATGCCATAAGTAAATATGCTCCAGCTAGTGAAAATAATACTAATAAATATCAACGTGATGTCGAACAAAAAACAGGTCTGTCGTTAAATACACCAATGTCAAATTTGAATCAAAATCAAATTAAACAGTTGGCAGACACAATTGCAGAAATAGAAGGATACAAACGAGGAACTATTATTGATTTATAACAAAGGGGTATTCTATGCGTAATCAAAATGGAAATATTTATTCTGGAATTTTAATTATTTTATTATTGTCAGTTGTCGCTGGGGGGATGTTTTTTTTAATAACCAAATCAAATAATTCCAACACAAAACAATCAGAACAAATCAATTATGTTGACGATAGTAATGATGAAAATACTGTCAATGATAAAAATACAGATACAAAATACAATACAGACGAATTTGATTATGATAGTATCGACGGATTAAAAAATCCAATTGAAACAAAAAATTTTGAATTAGAAGTTTTTGAACCAGGTATTAGCAGTATAGAAATATTTGAATACGATATAAACAACGATGGATTATTAGATAAAATTACAAAATCTTACTATCTTACTTGGACTGCTCATTCTTATTATGAATACAAAATAGAATTAAACAAAAATAATAAATACATAGATATCACACCTAAAAATTTTCGTACCGAAGAAGCGGCAGATTGTCCTTTACAAAAACTAAGATTTATTTTCAAACCTAGTTTTTCTGTTATAGTGGTATCGCGTCCTGGTGGCGAAACATTTGTCACACCAACAAAAGCAAAAAAAGTAATTTATAAATTATCCAACAATAAAATTGTACAATTTGGCAAAGAACAAGATATGGGCATTGTGTGTGATGTGACGGATTTATTGAAATAACCCCATATCACGTGCAGAATACATAACATATTTTGATACCAATAAATGGTCATAGAGTTGTATTCCCAACTCTTTTGATAATTTATTTACGTATTCTGTTATTGCCACGTCATCACTAGAAAACCCAGCATCAGAAACAGGATGATTATGAACCATAACGATTGAACGTGCATTTAATGACAATGCCCTTTTTATTATTTCACGCGGATAAACACTTGATTCATTGTATGTCCCGCGACTATGCAAATCATCAACCAACAATCTGTAATCAGAATCAAGATACAGAACATGACATTCTTCAACCGATTTGCCCGCCAACATACATTTACAATAATTTTTCAAAATTTCTGGGTTATGAAATATAGGTCTTTTATCTAAATCGCTTTTATAACCATCTTTCATTATTTCATTTAGCAATTTAATAAATATTGCTGTATTTTTACCAACACCTTCACATGTCAACAACTGTTCCATGGGGGCACTAAACACCTGGGATAAGGTACCAAATTGATTTAACAACCTGTGTGCCAAAGGTTTGACATCTTGACGTGGTATAATATACCCGAGTAATAATTCCAACTTTTCATAAACGACCAATTTATCGTCTAAAAATTTTTGACGCAATCTTTCACGATGTCCCTTATGAAAAGAATTATCGGGGGTCGACAATTTTTCCCCCTATTATTCAACCATTTTTTCTGTAAAAATCACAACCCCATCTTCGGTTATACCCAAAGTATGTTCCCATTGTGCAGACCATCCACCATCAACAGTACGCGCAGTCCAACCATCGGCATCAATTTTACATTCCGCAGAACCTGTGTTTATCATAGGTTCTATTGTAAATACAAGCCCAGGCACCATTTTTACCTTGTCCCACCTTTTATCGTAAAAATGATATATTTGCGGGTCATCATGCATAACCTTGCCGATACCATGTCCAACAAAATCACGTGATATCGAAAAACCATGTGGTTTTACAACCGCTTCTATTGTTTTACCAATTTCCGATAAAGGTACACCAGGCGCACAAATAGATATCGCCGCATTTAATGCATCTTGACAAGTTTGCACTAATTCACGTGCACGCGGTTTCACATTACCAATCATAAACATACGCGATGCATCACCATGAAATCCCTTGTATTCAGCAGTTAAATCAACATTTATAATATCACCGTCTTTTAATATAACATCATCACTTGGTATTCCATGTACAATTACATCATTTACAGATGTGCATATACTTTTGGGATAACCTTGGTATCCCAAATCAGATGAACGTGCATTATTAGCACGCAAAAATTCAGCAACCAATCTATCTATTTCACCTGTTGATATACCCGCCTTGATATGTGGTGTTATATAATCAAAACAACGTGCAACCAAATCCCCAGACGCACGTAACCGTTTAAAATCTTTTGGTGCATATACAGATGATAACATTTTTATTTTCTCCTCTTTGATGCCATTTTTGCAGTTCTTGCAGATAATTTTAATGCAAAATCACGAAATAATATTTCTGCTGGCATACCTGTTGTTCTAAATTGTTGTTCCAGTTCGTTTAATCGCCCGAGTACCATATCTATTTCAGATGCTGTCCAAATTTTTGTTGCACGTGTAAATTTATCGGCAACCTTCCAAAATAATTTCGGCATTTGCCCATCAACCACCGCAGTTAATAATTTTTTAAAATGTATTATCAACATTCTTAATAACATATTTACATCTATGTTATCGTATATCAATCTGTCCAATGCAGTCATAGTTTGTGGAACATAACCAGCAGTTAAAGAATATAAAAAGTCATCAATATCAGACGCACCTGTATCAGGCAAACATTTTTCAACATCTTCATATTCTACTATTTTTTTATTTGCAACATATAAAGATATTTTATTTAAAAAACCACGTGTTATTCCCCTGTCGCTGCCAAGATGTGCCGTCATATAATCCATAGCATCTGGTGTTATTTGTTCAATTCCAGATTCCGCAGATAATGTACTTCTTATCAAATTTTCCAATGTGCGTGCATCATCACTATAACATGCCAAAGTCGCAAAATTATTATCATTTTCAAACAATGTACGTAATCCACCGCCCGCACGCAAAGCCCCAGCGCAAACAACAACAGTCGCACATAATCCAGAATGACAAATTAATTCAGATATGTTTTTTGCAGAACCATCAGATGCATTTGATATAACAACCATTTTTCGTCCACCAAACATAGATGGTGTACAGCTTTCTGCAAATATCATATCTTGCTTTTCAGAAAACTCATCATAATCCAATGAAAAAAGATTGTCTTTTTCTATTCCTAATTTTTCAATTGCTTTATCACAAAATTCATCAACCAAACCAGCATCTTCACCGTATATCAATACAGCCTTGATATTTTGTATTCCTTTTATAAAATCGCTTTCTTTCCATTTCATTATTTTTCTGTACTTTTTATTTCTAGCTTTTGTATTTCGGCAATCGTACGCGTTCCTATTTTTTCCGCCAATTCATTTATTGTATTAGACACAGCGTTATTATACGATGCATTGGATGCAACCAAATATCTTACAAATGTGTAAGATTCTGATGCACTTTCTTTGCCAGATGCAATAATTTTTTCGTTTTCACTTAAATTATAACTGGCACTTATTGCAATTTCTTGCCATGTAGCAACACCAGTTGTTTCCAATGCCTTGTATTTTGTAAGAGGATTATCCAATGTAATAGACAAACGGTATTTGGCAGTCGCTTCATTTGCAACACCAAATCGTGCATTCAACGCATTTCTTAATTCTATGCCATTTATACCACTTATTGGTGCGACATAAATACTTGTGTTGTTACCATTAAACATTGGGCTGAACCCACAAGCTGATAAAAATAATAGTAATAATATTTTTTTTGACATTTCTGTTTTTTACCTGTTGCTTTTTTTTTATATTTTACCTAGACTTTTATTAAATCGCAAGAGGGAATGATGAATATTTTTATCATTATTTTAGTTGTTCTATTTATGGGGGTGTATTATGTAATGGATAGCCCAAATGCTAGAAATATCGTTCAAGAAACAGAATATGCTATAAAAAAATCTGATTTACGTTCTATTACTGAATGCGCTGTGGCTGCACACAACGCAACACTTAATGGTTATGTTTTTCAAGATGTTTGTGTTGAACAAAATGATATACAATCAACTGTTGTTTGCTTGAATAAAAATATGTCCATCATAGACTGCGATACTTCTGCGTCTGCAAAAAATGTGTATTACTATGTTGTAACAACAACAAATACTATCGAAAATAATGAAATTAACAATATGATGGAAAATCTGGAAAATTATTATGCTGATTCCGGAACGTTTGGAATATTCACACAAAATTTTATATTATCTGGCGCAACAAGTACCAAAAGCATTGTTCCCAAAGGAATTATTTCTGGTTTAAATTTAAAATCTGGTCAATTAGTGTATTTAACCCAAATCGAACCTGTTGCACAGGATACAGAATTTAATGCACCAGATGCAGATGATATTATATGTCCTGCTTGGTCTGCAAAAACCTATCGATTCGGGCGTTGGCAATGTATTGGATACAATGCAAAAACAGAATGTCCTGGGGATACAATTTGGGATTATTCTTCAAAAACCTGTATTCCAGACGAATCACGAAAACCGTTGTGCGAAAATCTACAAACCGCGGTTATGGTTGATGGATTGTGGGAATGTGTAAATCCTTTTTCTGATCAAAAGTGTCCATCCAATATGCTTGCAAGGTTAAATTATTCTACTTTGGAATGGGAATGTATTGAAGATACAAACAACAATAAAAAAACAAAAAAATGTCCAAATATTGTTACTTTGGCAACACGCAGTTCCATTGGTGCAACATTACGCGTACAACAAACAAGTTGTACAGATTGTGAAAAAATGATTATTGATGAAGATACTTGTACCGGTTTTTGTGTTCCAGATACAGAAAAAATTTTTGATATATCTTGTTATCCAGATAATGCAGAAACTTGTAATGATGAAAAACACAATATATATTTTGGTTTTCCAGACACGAATTATGTACAAAATATTACAACACTAACTGTACCTGTGCCTTGGGATAAATCTTATTCAATGAACAGAAAATTTAACTGTAAAGAATGCACAAACGGAATTGATACGGAAAAATCACAACCGCCCTATGTTGTTGTTTGCAAATAATAAATTTAGCGCGTTTTTTGTTTTCTATAACATTGTGGTAATTGTGAATACAATTTTGTGATTTCATTTTCTATCAAAATTATTTTTTGTTCCATTTCTGCTATTTCTTGTTCTGTTTCACGTGTTTCAGAACTGGAGATATTATTGTTTGTACGCAAATAATCACCGCACGCTTTGATACTATCATTTAAATCTTTTTTACGCTTATTTAATTCTTGTATTTTATTCATTGTTATTTCATCAAAAATAGATAATTGCACATACATAACAACCCCTTTTTTCTTATCATTGTATATGATAGTACTTTTTTTAATTGTGTCAATATTATTTTGTAAATTTTTGATACGAATCGATTCCTATTGTAAAAAAAACACTAAAAAATTTTTTTGTATTATCTTTTTAACTTAGGTTTAATTGATTCGGTTGTGTATAAGCCCAGAAAACTCGCATAAAAAAATGTCAATAAAAAAATATGCTTTTTTTTATTTTTTATTTATTGTGTTTGTTTCAAATATACTATATCTTGTTATAAGAAAAGATAAAAACATACTATATATTGATTTAGGGGTATATTATGACAGAAACAGTTATCAAAGTTCAAATAACTACCAAGGTTGTTAATGTAAGGAAACGTTCCGGTGAACAAGTTCCTTTTGATGGTGGCAAAATATTTAACGCCATATCAAAAGCCGTTGCAGTAACGAAAGAGTTGGATAATCAACAAATTTTCAAAGTTACAGAAAATGTATTGTCTAAATTAGATGAAAAATTTTCAGGTTCTGTTCCTGGGGTTGAAGATATTCAAGAAGAAGTTATCCATGCACTAATTGATGCACGTGCATACAAAACAACCGAAGCATATATAATATACAGAAAAAAACGTTCTGAAATTCGTGATGCATCTGTGGATGCGGTCGAAATAATTGACGGGTATGTTGGTGGATCAAATTGGCGGGTTAAGGAAAATGCAAATATTGGTTATTCTATTGGGGGACTGATTTTGCGTACAAGTGAACGCGTGACTGCTGAATATTGGTTAAGCATTTACCCAAAAGAAATTGCTGATGCGCATAAATCTGCTTCATTTCATATTCATGATTTAGGGTGGTTGACTGGATATTGTGCTGGTTGGTCTTTGCGTGAATTGTTATATGAAGGTTTTAATGGTGTTCCTGGGTATTTACAATGTGAACCTGCTAAACATATGGCTACTGCGGTTTCTCATATGGTGAATTTTTTGGGCACATTACAAAACGAATTTGCTGGGGCCCAAGCATTTTCATCGGTTGATACATATTTAGCACCATATGTTCGTTTGGATAAATTATCTTATTCAGATGTTAAAAACGCTATGCAGACATTGGTATTTAATTGCTCTGTGCCTTGTCGTTGGGGAACACAAACACCATTTATCAATTTTACTTTTGATTGGACTTGCCCAAAAGATTTACGTGAACAACGTCCTTTTGTTGGCAAAAAAATGGTAGATTTCACATACGGTGATTTACAACCAGAAATGGATATGATAAACAAAGCATTTATCGAAGTTATGACCGAAGGTGATGCTTTGGGCCGTCCTTTTACATTCCCAATTCCAACATATAACATCACAGATGATTTTCCATGGGAACATCCAAATGTAAAACCTTTGTTTGAATTGGCTGCTAAATATGGTATTCCAAATTTCCAGAATTTCTTGAACAGTGATTTGAACCCATCTGACGTTCGTTCTATGTGTTGCAGATTGCGTTTAGATGTTCGTGAATTATTAAAACGTGGTGGTGGTTTGTTCGGAAGTGCTGAAAAAACTGGTTCTATCGGGGTTGTGACAATCAATTTAGCCCGTCTTGGATATACTCACAAGGGCGACCGCGAAGGTTTGTTACGTGAATTAAAACGTTTGCTTGATTTGGCACGTGATGCGCTGGAAATCAAAAGAAAGATTATTTCCAAAAATATGGATCGCGG